>DASYIU010000145.1:0-4643 GCA_035997285.1 Methyloceanibacter sp.
ACCCTCACCCCGCAAGACTTGAAGCTCCTGCTCGAGGCGATGCCTGCGGCCGTCGGCATCCTCGCTCACGGGGCGCTTGCCTACGTCAATACCGCTTTCGCCAATGCCTTCGGCTATAGCTCATCAGCGCAGATGCTGGAGGCAGGCGGCCTCGATGCCATCCTACCCGCAGCGCCGATCCTTCAGCCCGAAAAGGGGACCGAGCGGAGCGCTCCCGTCGATGCGCTGACCCGCTCGCGACGGAGACTGAGGGTCGCCTTTGCGGTGAGCCCTCTCGACGCCGAGAAGGACATCACGCTCTTGCGCCTGATCGATCAGGCGAGCCTCGATGAAGAGGCGCCGGCGGCGGACGAGAAGCCCGACCTTGTGGCCGCCGCCGCGACAAGGCGGCTCGACTTCCTGGCCAAGGTCAGCCACGAAGTGCGCACGCCGCTCAACTCGATCATCGGCTTCACCGAGCTGATGCTGCAGGAGCGGCTCGGCCCGATCGGCAATGCGCGCTACACCGGCTATATCGAGGACATCCACCATAGCGGCCTCTATGCGCTCTCCCTGCTCAACGATCTCCTCGACATCTCCAAGATCGAAGCCGGCAAGTTCGAGCTCAATTTCACCGCCGTCGATGTGCCCGAGCTCGTCGAGGACTGTGTCAACAGCCTGCAGCCGCTGGCCAAGCGTGCGCGCATCGTGCTCAGGACCTCGCATGCTCCGGATCTGCCTGCGATCGTCGCCGATCCGCGGCGGCTCAAGCAGATCCTCCTCAATCTCCTCACCAACGCCATCAAGTTCACCAAGGAAGGCGGACAGGTGATCGTGTCCGGCACGCTGGTCGACGGCGAGCTCCGCTTGCGGGTCGGCGACAACGGCGTCGGCATGACCAAGGATGAGATCGCCTTCGCCATGCAGCCCTTCCATCAGCTCGACTCGGCGCCGCGCAAGCAAACGGGAACGGGCTTAGGCCTCCCCGTCACCAAGGCGCTGGTCGATGCCAATCGCGCACGCCTCGTGTTGACAAGCGAGCCGGGCGTCGGCACCTCGGCCGACGTCATCTTCCCGGCCGAGCGGCTGTTCACCGGATCCGCATCGGCCTGAACGCGTTCCACGCGATTTGCTATGTGCCGCCGCGAAATCTCTGCGGCAGCTCAGCACTTTGGCAATGATTATGTCGGCAATGTTCCATCTATAACTGTATTATTCTATTGTCGGCTTTGTTTAATACTTGGAGATCCAAGCTTAGAAGACTTCTAAAGTTGATTAGATTCCGATATCCTTGTTGACTTTCCCCAATCCGAGGCTTTATGCCGAGAAATGCGCCCCCTGGCGCTTGGCCTAGGGGCGATTCTTTGGGTCCGATACCGGGGCCTTGAACCTCGGCCATTGGAGGAATTGATGCGACTTGCTCCCGCGCGCGCCTTTGCGCTTGCGCTTCTCGTCCCTCTCCTCGCCGCGTCAATCGCTCAGGCCGCCGAGCCAAGCGAGGTCAATGTTTATTCCTACCGCCAGCCTTATCTGATCAATCCCCTGTTCAAGGCGTTCACCGAGGAGACCGGCATCAAGGTCAATGTGATCTTCGCCGAGAAGGGCTTGATTGAGCGCATCGCGGCGGAAGGGCGCAACAGTCCCGCCGACGTGCTGCTCACCGTCGATGTCGGCAATCTCACGCAGGCGACCGATGCCGGGATCGCGCAACCAATCCATTCCGCCACGCTCGAGGCGGCGATTCCTCCAGCCTATCGCGCCACCGACAACGAATGGTTCGGGCTCACCCGCCGCGCCCGCGTCGTCTATGCCTCTAAAGAGCGGGTGAAGCAGGACGCCATCACCTACGAGGAACTAGCCGACCCGAAATGGCGGGGCAAGATCTGCATCCGCTCGGGTCAGCACGTCTACAACGTGGCGCTCATTGCCTCCATGATCGCGGCCCATGGCGAGGCGTGGACTGAGACCTGGCTCAAGGGCGTGAAAGCCAATCTCGCGCGCAAGCCGGCCGGCGACGACCGGCTCCAGGTCAAGGGCGTCTATGCCGGCGAATGCGACATCGCCGTCGGCAACACCTACTACATGGGCGTGATGCTCCAGGACGATAAGGAACCCGAGCAGAAGGAGTGGGCGAACTCCGTCAATATCCTGTTCCCCAATACCGGAGATCGCGGCACCCACGTGAACGTCTCAGGCGCGGTGGTGGCGAAATACGCTCCGCACAAGGACAACGCGGTCAGGCTCATCGAATTCCTCGCCTCGAATAAGGGCCAGCAAATGTATGCGGAGGTGAACAACGAATATCCGGTGAAGGAAGGCGTCCCCTGGTCGAAGCTCGTCCAGTCCTGGGGGCCATTCAAGCCGGACCCGATCTCGCTCAACGAGGTTGCCGCCCCGCGCAAGAAGGCGAGTGAGCTCGTCGACAAAGTCGGCTTCGACGAAGGCTCAAGCTCATGAGGGGACAAAGATGAGCTTCTACAAGAAGATCGATAAGCAGGTCTCCGGCAAGGTGGGGCAGCGGACGCAGGTGCCGCCAAGAAGCGGCGCCGAATGGCTGGTTGGCGTCGGGTTCAGGTGCTGGCTCGCAGGCTACGACACCGGCGACATCGCCTGCTGGGAGAACGGCTGGAACGAATATGCCCGCCTGCTCGGCACCGAACGGGCGAAGCGCGCCGTGACCGAGCTTGCCTGCTGGGTCAGGGCCGTTCGGGCCACGGCCTCGCGCAAGATCGAATACTACCCCTTTGGCTGCTCAGGCTTCTGCCCCGACGAGTGCATGGCCATCTCGCTGATCGCAGCCTCGCAGAACCACCGCTGCCCGGCGATGCGGGCTTGCGCGCTGGCGCTGACCGGCTCGGACCTGGTCGAGCCGGTGATCTTCGCCGCCAACGCCTTTGCCGACGTGCTCGAGGAGGCCGATCAGCGCCTGTCGCCGGAAGCGGTCGCGGCGCTGATGGTCGGTAAGCGCAAGGGAGGCGGGGACGGTCTCACTGAACGGCGCTGAAGGGGGGAGACGCGAAGGCGCCGAGCGGTGCGGCCCCGCGCTCCCTTAAGCCGGCAGGTGGCGCGCCTCAAGGAGAGCGGCAATCTCCGCTGGTCGGCGGCGGCTTTCCTCATCTCGCTGATAGCGCTCGCGCCGATCCTCGCCATCGCGGTCATCGCGCTCAGGCCGAGCGGCGATACCTGGTGCCATCTTATCGCTAATGTGCTTCCCGGCTCGATACGCCGGACGCTGGGGCTAATGGCGGGAGTGGGCCTGCTCAGCCCTCCTGGTCGGCACCGGCACGGCCTGGCTCGTCACCATGTACCGCTTCCCGGGACGCCGTATCTTCCAATGGCTTCTCCTCCTGCCGCTCGCCATCCCGACCTACATCATTGCCTATTCCTATCTTGAGCTGCTCGACTATTCCGGCGTGGTGCAGAGCGCCTTGCGCGAGTTGTTCGGCTGGCGCGATGCGCGGAGCTATTGGTTCCCGGACATCCGCAGCCTTGGCGGCGCGATCTTCGTCATGAGCGCGGTGCTCTACCCTTACGTCTACATCACCGTGCGGGCGAGCTTCATCGCGCAGTCGGTCTGCGTGCTCGAAGTGAGTCGCACGCTTGGGCGGAGCGCATCGCAGACATTCTGGCAGGTGGCGCTGCTGCTCGCCCGTCCCGCGCTTGCCGCCGATTGCGCTCATGGAGACGCTGAACGATATCGGCGCCGTCGAGTTCTTCGGAGTGAGGACCTTGACGGTCGCCGTCTACGATACCTGGCTCGACCGCAACAGCCTTGCCGGCGCCGCCCAGCTTACCTGCGTCATGCTGTTGTTCGTGGCAGCACTCCTCCTCTGCGAACGGGGGCTCAGGACCAAGCGTCGCTTTCACCACACGACCGGCAAATACCGGGACTTGCCCGAAGATGCGCTTGATGGTTGGAGGGGCATGCTTGCCGCCATGGCCTGCGCGCTGCCGGTCCTGATCGGCTTCGTGCTGCCGGCTTCCGCCCTCGTCCATGACGCCCTCGCCCATGTGGCGGCGGGTCTTGCGCCGGAGTTCTGGCAGGCTGCGCTCAGCAGTCTCCTGCTCGTGGGAGCGGCCGCGGTTCTGGCTGTCGGCTTCGCCGTGGTGCTGGCCTACGCGCGACGGCAGGCCAGCTCGAAGCTCATCCAGGCGGCAAGCACCCTTCCCGCCATCAGCTACGCGGTTCCGGGCACCGTGCTCGCCATCGGTCTCCTCATTCCGCTGGCAAGCCTCGACAATGGCATCGATGCCCTGATGCGGTCGCTGTTCGGACTCTCCACCGGGCTCCTCTTCTCAGGCACGGCGTTTGCCATCGTGCTCGCCTGATCCGCTTCCTTGCCGCCTCGCTCGGCGCCGCGGAGGCAGGCTTGAGCAAGATCTCGCGCAACATCGATGCCGCCCCCCGCACGCTCGGCGCCTCGGTCAGCGAAATGCTATTCAAGGTGCATCTGCCCTTGCTACGGCCCGCGCTTGGCGAGCTGCGCTCCTTGTCTTCGTGGATTCGATGAAAGAGCTGCCGGCAACACTCCTGCTCAGGCCATTCAACTTCGATACGCTGGCCACCCAGGTCTTCACCCTCGTCTCGCTTTATCGCTACCAGGAGGCCGGGCTCTCGGCGCTCACCATCGTTCTCCTCAGCCTCCCCCCGGTTCTCTTGCTGC
>DASYIU010000146.1:0-7238 GCA_035997285.1 Methyloceanibacter sp.
GCAGGATATAAACATGAGGCGCAGGAAATCGTCGCCGACCTCGTCATCAAGCGCGGCATCGAGATCGGGCTGCGCCGTTTCCTGCTCGATCTCGAGTTGGTAGCCGAGTTCTACATGCTTGCGTTCGAGCAGCTTGTTGCGGCGGAAGAGATCGATGGCCCGGTGCTTCGCGACGGCCGTGAGCCAAGCCCCGGGCCTGTCGGGGATGCCTGACTTGGGCCATTGCTCGAGCGCGGCGAGGAGGGCGTCCTGGGCGAGTTCCTCGGCGATACCGACGTCGCGTACGATCCGCGTCAGACCGGCAATGAGCTTCGCCTGCTCGATCCGGAAGACTGCCTCGATTGCGCGGTGGGTGTCGGTAGCCGTCACGGCTACCGACTATCCCCACTTCCTTCGTGGTCGCAAGCAGGGTCAGACTGCCGCCTGCGCCTCTCGAGTCTGGCCACACGGCTCGGCGCCCGGCTCCGCCAGCTGGCGGACCTCGCACTCACCCTCCCAGCCGGGCACGTGCTTCTTGTGCAGGCCCATGAAACGCTCGGTCAATTTGATCATCTGCGCCTTTGACCGCACGTCGAAGATCGCATAGCCGCCTACCACCTCCTTGGCCTCGGTAAAGGGGCCGTCGGTGACCGTCACTTTGCCGCCGTCAAGCCTGACGCGCGCCCCAGCATCGGTTGGGAATAGACCGCCCGCCTGCACCATCACGCAGCCTTCCTTGGCGGCCTCCTGCACGAGCTGGTCTATCGCCTCCATGAGCGGCTTGGGCGGAGGGCTCAACTTGCTCTCTTTTGACTTGACCATCGACATGAATCGCATCGCTGTGTCTCCTTTTGGTTCCTTGGTTCGAAGTTCGGGGTTCCGTACAGACGCGGCGCGGCGCCGCGATTGCATCACGATTTTTTTCGCTGCCCCAACCCTTGCATCTCAGTGAGTCCGGCCGCCGCTTTCTGGACATCGGCAGGAAACTCCGACATCTCCTGCACTTGGCGAATCTCGATCACCTCGCTTTCGCCTGCAGGGCAGCGCTTGGCCCATTCGACCGCCTCTTCTTTGGACTTCACCTGGATCATCCAGTAACCGCCGATCACCTCCTTCGCCTCGGTAAAGGGCCCGTCGGTCACCTTCGGTTTGCCTCCGGGGAACGAGACGCGCACGCCCATCGATGGCGGGTGAAGGCCGTCGAGCGCGAGCAGTACGCCCGCCTTTTGCAGGGACTCGTTGTACTTCATCATCGCTTCGACCGCTTTGGCATCCAGCATCGTACCCGGCACCGCCTTCTCGTATCCCTTGGGGATCATCAGCATCATGAATCGCATTGCTGTATCTCCATCTAAAACGACGCGCTTCTACCGCTGCGTCGCCACGCCCATCTCGCGGAAGCGCTCGATCGCCTCGCTCTCGCCGAAATCCTCGAGCTCGAACAGCTGGCGAACTTCGATCTCGCAGTCCTTTCCACCGATGGTGGGATTGGGAAAGCGCCTCGACCATTCGAGCGCCTCCTCCTTCGACTTCACCTGGATGATCGAGTAGCCGGCGACCAGCTCCTTCGTCTCTGTGAAGGGCCCGTCGATCACAGTGCGCTTGCCTCCGGAATATTTGATGCGCCAGCCCTTGGAGCTCGGTTGCAGCCCGCTGGCGTCGAGCAACACGCCGGCCTTGACCAACTGCTCGTGATAGTCCGCCATGGCAGTAAAGAGCTCCTCCGGAGGCTGCACGCCTGCTTCGGAGTCCTTATTGGCCTTGACCAAAATCATGAATCGCATCGCTTAAACTCCTCTGTTTCAAAGCGGCGTCCGTCGACCGGATTCCCGCTCTACCGTCACGTCGAACGGCGCCCCGCAAAATCGACAGGTCAATTGAAATTTTTTTTGAGGCCGCCATCCGACCGAAATCGGCCCGTCAACGTTTGCCTAAGTTGCCAAGCGCGGCCTCGAGCTGGGCGATACGCTCTTTGAGCCGATCGTTCTCTTCCCGGGCCTTCTGCGCCATGGCCTTGACCGCCTCGAACTCCTCACGCTGCACGACGTCGAGATCGCGGAGCACGCGCTCGGCCTGGGCCCGGACGATGCCTTCCACCTCTTTGCGCACGCCGTCTGCCGCGCCCGCGGCGTCGGTGATGAGCTTGCCGATCTCGTCAAAGAACCGGCCCGTGGTCTGCGTCATCTTTAGAGGTCCTTTAACGCGGAGAGGCCAGGGCCTCATGCCTCGGACAAACTATGGGGTGCCCCGGCTCAGGGTGCAAGCGACCGGTCTTTCGCGGGAGCGGCCTTCGGCGCCTTGACAGCCAGCCGGTGGCGGTGAAGGGTCGCCGCGCATTTCGCCGGACCATCCTCTATGGACCTCCTGGTCATTCCCTACCCTTTGATCGACCCGGTCGCGCTGCAGATCGGACCGGTCTCCGTCCGCTGGTACGGGCTTGCCTATATGGCAGGCATCCTGCTCGGCTGGCTTTACGGGCGTTACCTTGTCTCGCGCCCCGCGCTTTGGGGCGGCAAGTCGCCGGTCACGCTCACCCAGGCCGACGACTTCCTGCTGTGGATCACCCTCGGCATCGTGCTGGGGGGCAGGATCGGCTTCGTGCTGTTTTATGAGCCGAGCTATTTCTGGGCGAACCCGGCAGAAATCCCTGCGGTGTGGAACGGTGGCATGTCCTTCCATGGCGGGCTTCTCGGCGTGGCGACCGCCGTCTACCTGTTCGCCCGCATCAAGCACATCAACGGGCTGTCGCTCGGCGACATCGCCTCGGCGGCGACGCCGTTCGGCCTGTTCTTCGGCCGCATCGCCAATTTCATCAATTCCGAGGTAGTGGGGCGGGTGAGCGACGTCCCCTGGGCCATGGTGTTTCCCGGCGCGGGCGATGCGCCGCGGCACCCGAGCCAGCTTTACGAGGCGGCACTCGAAGGCGTCGTGCTCTTCATCATCCTGCGCATGGCCACCCACCGCTATTATGCGCTCGAGCGCCCGGGGACGGTGTTCGGGCTGTTCCTCGTGTTCTATGGCCTGTTCCGCAGCCTGGTAGAGTTCGTGCGCGAGCCTCATGCTGGACACCCGATGGACGTCGGTATCTTCACGCCGGGCATCGTTTACTCTCTGCCCATGATCGCTGTCGGTTTGTGGCTGATCTGGCGCGCGCGGCGCGTGCCGGCCCTCGCCTCGTGATGTGTACGCAATTGAAACGCGCCCGCACCGAGGAGACGCCGCTTGCGGCGAGGCTCAAGAAGCAGATTGCCCGCGAAGGCCCCGTGAGCGTTGCGGCCTACATGCAAGCCTGCCTCGCCGACCCGCGCTCCGGCTACTACCCCTCGCGCCAGCCGATCGGAAGCGCCGGCGATTTCATCACCGCGCCGGAGGTGAGCCAGATCTTCGGCGAGATCCTCGGCCTGTGGGCCGTCGCCGTCTGGCAGTCCATGGGCGAGCCCAGCCATGCGATCGTTGCCGAGCTCGGTCCTGGTCGCGGCACGCTGATGGTCGACGCGCTCCGCGCCTGGCAGAGCGTGCCCAAATTCCTGGAGAGCGTGACCGTTGCTCTGGTCGAGACCAGCCCCACACTGCGCGAGGTGCAGCAAGCAGCACTCAAAGGAGCGCCCGCGCCGATCCAGTGGTGCGAACGGATCGAGGACGTGCCCGCAGGCCCGCTCATCCTCCTTGCCAACGAATTCATCGACGCTCTTCCCGTGCGGCAACTCGTGTGGCAGGGCGGCGTATGGCGCGAGCGCGGCGTCACCATCACGCCAAGCGGCGCGTTCGCCTTCGCCTTGGGAGAATTGGTGCAAGGCGATGGCCTGCTGGATGCAGCGCTTGGCATCGACGCTGCCGAAGGCGCCATTCTCGAGACGCGGCCGGCGGTGGGCTCGCTCCTCTCCTCGCTCGCCTCCCGTGCGGGCCCAGCCCCGCTTGCTACCCTCATTGTCGACTACGGCCATGCCGAGACCGCCATGGGCGACACGCTGCAAGCCGTCCACCGCCATCGTTTCGCCGACCCACTCGTCATGCAAGGCAAGGCCGACCTCACCGCCCATGTCGATTTTGCCGAGATCAAGCGAGAAGCGAGCGCGCTCGGCCTCGCTGCCTATGGCCCGATGCCCCAGGGCGAATTCCTGCTCAAGCTTGGGCTTGGGGCAAGGCGCGACCGCCTTCTTCGACAAGCGCGGCCCGATCAGCAGGCGGCGATCCTGTCAGGCGCAGCGCGGCTTGCCGATCCGCGCGAGATGGGGCTCCTGTTCAAGGCGCTTGCGCTCACCAGCCGCGGGCTTGCGTCACCGCCTCCCTTCGGAGACATTTAACTGTAACCTCGCCCTCCGCCATGGTCACATCCGACAAGATGATGTTCTGCGCCTCGAGCCTCGCGGCCATCGACGGCACCCGCCATGGATTCTTCACCCGCCAAGGCGGCGTCTCTGGCGGCATCTATGCCTCTCTTAATTGCGGTCCAGGCTCCGGCGACGACCCAGCAAGCGTGGCGGAGAACCGCGCGCGCGTTGCCGAGATCCTTAGCGTCGAGCCCGGCCGTCTGCTCTCGGTGTCGCAGAAGCACAGCGCCACCGCCGTGATTGCCAAGAAGCCTTGGGATGCCGACAAGTCGCCAGAGGCCGACGCCATCGTCACGGCGACGCCAGGGCTTGCCGTCGGCATCCTCACCGCCGATTGCGCGCCGGTCCTCTTCTGCGACGGCGAAGCGCGCGTGGTCGGCGCGGCGCACGCGGGCTGGCGGGGCGCTCTGTCAGGCATCGTCGAGGCCACGGTCACAGCCATGGCTGAGCTCGGCGCCAGGCCTGAACGCATTTCCGCCGTAATCGGCCCCGCCATCTCGCAAAAGGCCTACAAGGTTGGCTCGGAATATCTCAAGCGTTTCCTTGCCGAGGAGCCGGAAAGCTCGGCCTTCTTCATCACCGATGAGGGCTCCGGCGAGCCCCATTTCGACCTTTCCGGCTATGTCGGCGAGCGTCTGGCGCGAGCCGGCGTCGGCGCCATCGCCGATCTTGGACTTTGCACTTATTGCGAAGAGACCCGCCTCTTCAGCTATCGCCGGTCGCAACATCGCGGCGAGAACGACTACGGGCGTCAAATTTCCGCCATCCTGCTTGCCTGACTAGTATTCACCATGAGCGGCATTGGGCCCCGCACCGCTCCACGCTTCAACTGGACGCGAACGGGCCGAGGCAGGTAAGCTGTTGTCTGGGAGAGGGTTGGGAGTCCCGTCACGACAATTTTGTCGCGAGCGGTGCTGTGCGGCCAACAGAGGGAGTGTTTTGTTGGGCGCGGACTCACGACACGTGCGCGGCCTGCTTAGGCGTACCGCATCGATGGCGCTCGCCGCCCTTGCGCTTGCCTCTCTGACTGGCTGCGGCGGCGGCTCCGGCGGCCCCGGCGGTGGTTTCCTCAGCAGTGCGACAAGCCTCTTCAGCAGCTCGTCCAAAGTGGGCATCGCTCCCATCGTCGGCACGCCGCCGCAGGTGGGGCAGGATCTCACCGATGCTCTGGTTACCGCCGGCAAGGATCGCAACGTCACGCTCATCCCGGGCACGGGTAAGGCCCCCTACACCTTGCGCGGCTATCTGGTCGCCTCGAGCGAGAAGTCCGGATCGAAAATCTCCTATATCTGGGACGTGACGGACGCCCAGGGCACGCGCGTGACGCGGGTCTCCGGTGACGAGATGATCGCCACCCGCTCGGGCGCCGATCCTTGGAGCGGCGTCGATAGTGCAGCGATCCGCAGCATCGCCGGCAAGACCACCTCCCAGCTCGCCGCCAGTCTGCCGAAGGGCGGAGGCGGCGGTTCGGCCGCGCCGGTAGCGGTCTCGGAAGGGAGGCCCGCATCGACCGGCGCCGCACCCCAAGTGAGCGCTCCGAGCGTCAAATATGCAGGAGTGGTCGTCGCTCCCGTGGCCGGCGCTCCCGGCGATGGACAGCGATCCCTCACGACCGCCCTGAAGAAGCGCCTTTATGCCGGCGGCGTTAAGCTTGCCAATGGTCCTGCCGTCAACGTCTATACGGTGAAGGGCAGCGTCGTGCTGGGTGACGCCAGCGGCGGAAAGCAAAGCATCCGCATCGACTGGCTGGTGCTTGACCCGACCGGCAGGAAGCTCGGCACGGTGTCGCAGCAGAACACGATCCCCAAGGGCGCATTAAACGGCCCATGGGGCGCCATCGCCGATGCCGCAGCGGGCGCCGCGGCCAGCGGCATCATCAAGCTCCTCCCCAAGTCCAGCTGACCTCATCCACAGACTTACGGTGCCGCGCGAGTTTACAGCGCCCCTGACCGCTTGTTACAAGCGCGCGTGGCGCGGCGGGGACGGGCGGCCTTTTTAGCCTCTCGATGGTCGAGGAGCGATCGGATGAAACTGGTTGCAGGCAACAGCAACCGCCCCCTCGCCGAGGCGATCGGAAGCTACCTCAAAATCCCTCTCGCCCGCTGCGTGGTCCGGCGCTTCGCCGATATGGAGATTTTCGTCGAGGTGCAGGAGAACGTCCGCGGCGAGGACGTGTTCGTCATTCAGTCGACCTCGGCTCCCGCCAACGATCACCTGATGGAGCTCCTCATCATCATCGATGCGCTGAAGCGCGCCTCGGCGCGGCGCATCACCGCCGTCATTCCTTATTACGGCTATGCCCGCCAGGACCGGAAGCCCGGCCCCCGCACGCCGATCTCGGCCAAACTCGTGGCCAATATGATCGTCGAGGCCGGCGCCGACCGTGTGCTCACGCTCGACCTGCACGCCGGCCAGATCCAGGGCTTCTTCGATATTCCGACCGACAATCTCTTCGCTGCCCCGGTGATGGTGCAGGACATCAAGCATCTCTTCCCCGCCGATAATCTCATGGTGATCTCGCCCGACGTCGGCGGCGTGGTGCGCGCCCGCGGGCTTGCCAAGCGCATCGATGCGCCTTTGGCCATCGTCGACAAGCGCCGCGAGCGGCCGGGCGATTCAGAGGTGATGAACGTGATTGGCCACGTCGCCGGACGCACCTGCATTCTCGTCGACGACATCGTCGATTCCGGCGGCACCCTGGTCAACGCCGCCGAGGCCCTGCTCAAGGCCGGCGCCAAAAATGTCTCCGCTTACATCACGCATGGCGTCCTCTCCGACACCGCGCCCCAGCGTGTCGCTGCCAGCAAGCTCAAGGAGCTCGTCGTCTCCGATTCCATCGAAGTGAGCGAGGCTGTCGCCAATGTCAAAAACATCCGTCGCCTCTCAATCGCGCCGCTGATCGGCGAAGCCGTCGCGCGAACCGCGAGC
>DASYIU010000147.1:0-8523 GCA_035997285.1 Methyloceanibacter sp.
ACGGGCTGGGGATCATGAAACGCATCGCCATCGCTCTCGGGTTTCTTCTCCTCACGAGCGCAGCCGCTCAGGCGCAAGCCGAGTTCGAGCCGACGGCGGCCGAGCGCGCCACCATCGCCGCGTGCATCGAGCGCACGGCGGGAGAGCCTGAGCTCAAGCAGATGGCCGACTGCATCGGGATCATCGCCGACCCCTGCCCAGACGCGCCAGGCGCCAACACCTTCACCATCGTCGCCTGCCACATGCGCGAGCAGAAGATCTGGGACGGGTACCTCAACGATTGGTACGGCGAGGCACAGAGCCGGTTGAAGGATCAGCCGGGGGCAGCGGCGGCGCTCAAGGAAGCGCAGCGCACCTGGATCCAATTCCGCGACGCCAAATGCGACTATTGGGAGAAGCTCTATGAAGGCGGCACCTTCGCCTCGGTCGCGGCCGGCGACTGCATGCGGGTCGAGACTGGCCGTCGCGCACTTGAGATGCACGCCATCGCCGGCGACTTGGATCATTAGCCGCGGCCGGCTTGGATCATTAGAGGCCGTCAGCCCCCCAACGGCTGGCGGGACCTGCGCGCGTCACTCCTTGGAGCTTTGTCCTTCGGCGGGCTGAGAACCACTCACCTCCGCCGACTTACTGATAGCGTTTCTCCCCGGTGCTCGCGTTGTGGATCCCTTTCGCCTTGCCCATCTCCGCCGACTGCTCGGCAGCGTTGTCGGTTTGACCGATGGCCGCAGCATCGTTATCGACGATGACGATGTCGCTGTTGGAAAGAGGCTCTTGAACTTCGACCGGCACGTTTCCTCGGGTAACACCTAACGTCAGGGCTAGCGCCGCCGCGCCCACGATCAAGCTATTGGCTTGGGTCATTTCGAATCTCCTCACGAAAATCTCCTTTCTCACGTCCCGATTCGAGACTCCCTCAGTAGGACGAAACGACGACGCCCATGATGGGTTCCCCTTACGGTGAGCGACGATTGAGGGCCAATTCAAAGAAAAAGGCGCGAACCGAGGGCCGGTTTGCGCCTTTGAAATGTGGCACCGCTCAAGGGAGCAGCGCGGTCAGATGGTTTACGGGGTGTCGCACAGCACCTTGACGTCGATATTGGCTTCGTCGCGGGTCGGGTAGCCCTGCTTGCCGACCTGCATCGTCAGCTGATCGTCGCTCACCATGTTCTGCTGGATGATGCGGCAATGCTTGTTCTGGTCCTTGATGATGACGAACTGGCTGCCGTCGGCGGCAAAGGCGCTCACGGCAAAGCCAAGGACGAGAGCGGCGGCGAGAACGTATTTCACAGTCATTGGGGTTCCTCCGGGTTGGGTGCCGAAGAAATAGCCACAAATCTTCTAAGGCGTGCCGAATCCGGTGCGCGCAATACGCCGACAAGTTTCGAGAGATTTTGCGCTGCTGCGTCCGAGGACCGCGTCGCCGCGGACTTCCCCGCACGGGCTTTCGGTAGAACGGATTACTCGATACGCTTGGTTCGCAAGGGCTTCGCGAGCACGATGCCACGCCCTCCTCCACGGCAGTAGCAAATGGAGTTGACTTGCGCCATTTGGTGGACCGCGCACGCCATTTGGCGGTTTATGACATAGCAATAGAGCGCGCGGAGCGGGCTCGCCAAACTCCCGGCTTCGAGCCGCTGCACGGCCCCAAGCGGGACAAGCATGGCCAAGGTGGCCAGGACGATCTTCTTCATTTGCATGCCTCCCAGTCTAGGCGGCCGTCGCCTTCCGCATCCTAGGCGAATAAACAAGACTGTGCTTGAACGGGCGATGAACGGTGGCACGGGATCACCTACCCCTCCCGGCGGGCGCTAAGTCGCGGTGAGCGCGCCGACCAGGGCCTTGGCGATCAGCGCTCGGGTCTCAGGCACGCCGTAAAGATCGACGAACGAGCCGAAGCGGGGCCCTTGGGTCTGACCGAGCAGCACCTCGTAAAGGGCGCCGAACCAATCGCGCAACGGCTCGAAACCGTGCGCCTTGCCGACCGCATAGATCTCGGCCTGGATCGCTTCGGCGAGCGCCGCCTTCGGCAGCTTGCCAAGACGCGCATCGAGATCGACGAGCGCCGCGCGCTCCTTCTCGCTGGGCGCGCGATATCGCTTGGCCGGCTTCACGAAGTCATGGAAGTAGCGGATGGCGTAGCCCACGAGCTCGTCGAGAAGCGGATGCTGCTCGGGCGTGGCGGCGGGCGCATAGCGGCGGATGAAGCCCCACAGCACCTCGCGCTCCTCTGAGTTGGACGCGCTGGCGAGATTGAGCAGAAGGGCAAAGCTGATGGGAATCTCAGCCGTGGGCGGCGCGCCTTCATGGATGTGCCAGACGGGATTCATCAGCTTGGCCGCCGGCTCTTCCTTCGGATAGGCGGCGAGGTGGCCGACATATTCGTCGACCGCGCGGGGGATCACATCGAAATAAAGGCGTTTCGCCTTGCGCGGGCTCTGAAACATGTAAAGCGACAGGCTCTCGGGCGAGGCATATTTGAGCCACTCCTCGATGGTGAGTCCGTTGCCGCGTGACTTCGAGATCTTCTCGCCGTTCTCGTCGAGAAACAGCTCGTAGTTGAAGCCTTCCGGCTGCTGGCGCCCCAGGATGCGGCAGATCTGGCCGGAGAGGCGGACCGAGTCGATGAGGTCCTTCCCCGCCATCTCGTAATCGACGCCGAGCGCCGCCCAGCGCATGGCCCAGTCCGCCTTCCATTGCAGCTTGCAATGGCCGCTCGTCACGGAAACTTGCGTAAGCTTGCCGCTGTCCGGGTCCTTGTAGAGGATCGTGCCGGCAGAAAGATCGCGGTCGATGACCGGCACCTGCAGCACGCGGCCCGTGGTGGGCGAGATCGGCAGGAAGGGGCTGTAGGTGGCGCGGCGCTCGGGCCCCAGCGTCGGCAGGATCACGTCGCGGATCGCGTCGTAGTGCTCAAGCACCTTGAGCAGCGCCGCGTCGAAGCGCCCTGCGGTGTAGCACCCGGTCGCCGAGAGAAACTCGTAGTCGAAGCCAAAGGTGTCGAGGAAGGCCTTGAGCCGCGCATTGTTGTGGTGGCCAAAGCTTGGATGGTCGCCGAAAGGATCGGGGACTTGCGTCAGCGGCTTGCCGAGATGCTCGGCTACCATCTCCTTGTTGGGGATGTTGTCGGGCACTTTGCGCAAGCCGTCCATGTCGTCGGAGAAGCAGATAAGCCTGGTGGGTACCTTGTCCTCGGTAAGGACGCGGAAGGCGTGGCGCACCATCGTCGTGCGGGCGACCTCGCCAAACGTGCCGATATGCGGAAGGCCGGACGGTCCGTAGCCCGTCTCGAAGATGATGGCGCCGGTGGGCTTGGGGATGCGCTTCAAGCGGCTTAAGACCTTCCGCGCCTCCTCGAACGGCCAGGCCTTGCTCACATGGGCATGGGCCAGGAGCTCGGAACTCACCTCGATCTTGGGGCTTGGCTTCGCCTTGGGCTTGGTCCCGCTGCGAGCCGGCGCCTGCTTGGCATGAGGCATGCTCGCTTGTGCCTGCTGCTCAGGCTTGCGCGTCTTGGCGCTTTGCGTTTTGGCGCTGGGGGGGCGGGCCATGGTTGAAACTGTCGGGCTTCGTTGAGAAGTGTCGCCCGACAAATTTCACAGATTTCTACCTCGCGCCAGTATTTCCAAGCATGGCGCCACGCCACCATCACCCTTTTAGGGCAAGGAAACGAGCCACTCCGTGCTTGCCCGGGTTGCCGCAATTGCCTACGGTCGCGCCGCTTCGAGCTTCAGCCAACGAGAGAAGGGCGTCGCGCCATGACCCAGCCATTGGACCATCACGCCGCGCTGATCTATGCGATGGTCACCATGTCGGCCGTGGACAGGGCCATGAGCGACGCCGAGCTCGCCCGCATCGGCGAGCTCGTTTCCAACCTGCCGATCTTCGCCGATTTCGATCAGGAGAAGCTGGTCAAGGCGGCCCAGGCCTGCGGCGAGGTGTTGAGCGAGGACGGCGGGCTCGACCGCGTGCTCGTGCTCATCAAGAGCGCGCTGCCGAAAAAGATCCGCGAGACGGCTTACGCGGTGGCGCTGGAAGTGGCGGCCGCCGACCTCAATGTGAAGCCCGAGGAAATGCGCTTCCTCGACCTGCTGCGCGACAGCCTCGAACTCGACAAGCTCACCTCGGCGGCGATCGAACGCGGCATCAGGGCGCGCAACCTCGTGCTTTGAGCCGTGCTGCGGAACGCAAAGCCACGTCAAGCTGTTAAGGGTTATGCTCGGTGCATGAGGGTCGGGCATTCGGCGGCCTGCACAGGAGGAGCCGCAAATGGTGAGCTTGGCCGGGGCTGAGAGCAAGGCAGCGAGGTTCGTCAAGGATCTCGATATCGACGATCTCCGCGACCAGCTCGACTCGTTGCGCGACTACGTGCGGGCGCTGTCGCAGAGCGCGGGCAGAAACGCGAGCCGCCAGGTCGGCCGCGCCCGCAATGTCGCCGTCGAGGCGGCGCATGAGGCCGAGGAGGCCATGAAGGACAACCTCGCCGCCTCGCTCATCCTCGCGCTCGGCCTCGGCATCCTTGTCGGCTACATCATCCGCCGCAGCACCGAGTAGCCGAGCTTTCGGAGAGAAACGCGAGCTTAATGCGAGAGCTTGACGGCGCCGGTATAGAGCGCGCCGCCGATCACGCACGGAATGGCGATCTCGGGCTGGCCGAGAGCGGTCGCCGCCACGCAGCCGGTGGCGATAGCGATGGAGCCCGCGGTCGCGCCCTTGGACATGCCGGCCTCGTTGGTCATCTGTTTCTTCTGGGCGTCCTCGATAGCGCCGAACTGATCCTTGCGGATACGCTCTGACTCGAAGGCTTCCGCGGCCTCGATCACGTCCTTCAGAGGCCGGGCAATGGTTCCTGGCTGGCGGTAATATTCGGCGCGGTAGAGGTCGAGCAGCGCGCGATCGCGCTCGGCATAGGAGGCGAGCGTCCATTTGGCGGTGCCGCCGGTCGTGATCTTCTCGACCGCACTCGCATCGCCGCCCCAGCCGGAGAACATCTTCTTCCAGGAGAAGCTGCCGTCGTCCTTGTTTCTCGACCACTGCAGAGCCTGAATGATGCGGACCACGGGCTCGTGCTGGCCGGTGGCGACGTAGTAGCCCCACAACGCGTAGATGCCGGGCGCGCCCCCGTCGGTCAGCGGCAGTTCCATCAGCGTCGGCCGTTTGCCTTGCAGGAAGTCGTCGATGAGCGGGCGGCGAAGCGGCATGCGCGGCGAGACCTTATCGAGCAGCTCGCGCCAGTCGGGGCGCCCCGAATAGACGATGGCCCTGATGATCACCGCCTGCTCCTTGTCGGGCAGGGGCAGCATCTTGGCGATCAGGCTCGCGCCGTTCTTCTGGTTGTCGCCGAGCACGCCGGCGATGAAGCCGGTGCAGAACCACGCCTTCTCCTCGTCGCCGAGGAGACCGTAGTCCTGCATGGCATGCACCGCGGCGGGGACGCGCGACGGGTTCGGGTGCTTGCGGTAGGAGGAGATCCAATCCATCAGCCGCTCGGGCGATGAGAACCCGCCTTGCGGCTCTGACGAGGCTTGCGCTGGGGCCAAGGGTGCGGGCAGTGGCTGCGGCGTCGCATACACCTGGTCAGGCGCGAAGGTTGCGGATTGCGGGTGCGGCGAGGGGGCCTGCACCTGCGCCGCGTCAGGCGCGGCAGGTGCCTGCGCTTGCGGCGGCGCCAGGAGCTGAGGGCTCACCAGCCGAGGGCTCGCTTGCTTCGCCACGGTGACGGTTCGAGGCGCAGCAGCCTCGGTGCCGCTTTGCGCAGCGCAAGGAAGCGCTACTCCGAGAACGCCGCACGAGGCGAGCGCAATGAGGGCAAAGTTACGCATGTCATCAGCTTCCTCCCCCCGGCCCCAGAGTGCTGACGATTTACACACACATAGTTAATGCCCGCGGGCCTGCCGGCCAGCAGGAAACACATGGATTTTCAGTCGCTTCGTGGCTTTTTGAGGGCCGTCTGCGTTAACCATAATGAAAGATTACGCCGCCCGGTCCGTCGACGCTTCCTCTGGGCACCTTTTCATGCCGTGGCGGCTCTTCTGTCAGTCCCGGCCTCAGCCTCCGACAACGAGGCGACGCTCTCGGCAGCCTGATCGGCCTGGGCCACGATCTCAGGCACCGCGGTGATCTCCCACAACGTCCCCTGGCAGAGCGGCCCGATGGCGAATAGGCCGGCGGTCGGCGTGCCGCTTTCACCCATCACCTCGCCGGTACGCTTGACGACGAGGCCGCGGCGGTGGGGATCGGGACGGGCGAGGCCCCGCGCAAACAGGCTTGCGATCAGCGACTGGTCGAGATCGGGCTTGAAGCCGGAGCAATCGAAGGCGAGGTCGACACCGATGATCTCGGGCTCCCCAGCGCCACGCCGCTTGAGCTTGAGCTTGAAGCGCTCGCCGTTCCGCGTGACGCTCTCGACCGAGCCACGGATAAGGAGCGCCCTGCCTTCGCTGAACTCCGCCTTGAGGCGGGCATGGACCTCCATGGGCAGGCGATGGCGGTGCGCGTCCCAAAAGGGACGGAGATGACGCAGGAAGCGCGCCTGCTCATCGGCGGCAAGTCCCTGCCAGATATCCTGCAAGGACGGACGCAAGCCGTTGATGATGGCCTGCCACGGCGTGCCGTTATTCTCGGCCATCTCGCAAGCGATGCGGAGCGCGGCCGCGAGCATGGACACGCGTTTGGATCGCGGCAGCCCGACCTGTTGCGGCACCACCCCCTTCGGCGCATGCGGCCGCGGCAGCTGTCCGCGTCGCGAGATGACGAGCGCCTTGCCTTGGAAGCCGTCGCGCCGCGCGCTCAAGAGCACGTCGGTCATGGTGAGCCCCGAGCCGATCAAGGCGATGGAGCCCGCGCGGGCGAGCCGCTCGCCCGGAGCCACCTCGAACGGCGCAAGCGCGCCGATGCCGGCGGAGCGCTCAACCCCATAGGCCGTGGCCAGGACAACGATGTTGGCGACGACCGTCTCGGCTCGGTCCAGCGCGATGCGATAGCGGTCGCCTTCGGTCGTGCAAGCGAGCGCCGTGCCGGCGACCACGGTGAAGTCGACGTCCGCACGCCGGGCCACCGTTTCGAACAGGCGCTGGCGCACATATTCACCGAAGAGCTGCCGCGGCAGAAAGGTATGGGCGAGAGCCTCATGCAAGCCGGCCTGGTTCTCCCCCTGATCGAGTTGCCCAAAAGCCCAGTTCAGGAAATCGCCGGGCTGGCCCGCGCGAATCGAGAGATTGCGGGTGCGCACATTGAGGAGATTGAGGGGATGGTGACTGCCATAGGCAACGCCTCGTCCAAGCGCGGCGCTTGGCTCGATCATGACGAGGCGGAACGGCGTCTTGATGCGGGTAAGGCAAGCGATGGCCGAAGCGGAGCCCGTGAAGCCGCCACCGACCACGCACACCGTGAAAGGCGATTTGCCCATCAACATCCCAGTCCCGATTCCTGAAACCCCAAACGTTACTCATACACAACGTTTGCGGCGGCAATGAAGCTCCGCGCGTCGCGCCCATGAGCCGGAAAACTCAGTCATTCTCATCCGCGGCGGGGACCGGCCATCGAACGGCTGCCGGCACGTCGGTGTCTGGAACGGATTACTCTCTTCGCGCGCAAATTAGCGACGTGATGCTTCGCGCCATTCCGTTTTCATGAGAGTCCGTAACGATGCGTCGGCGAGACGCCCCCACTGAGACTAGGCCGACGGGATCCGCGTGGCCAAACCAGGCAAAAAAAACGCCGCCGGGCTAGCCCCTCCGCGCCTTTTCCTCGTCACCTTCCTCGAGTGTCGAGCGAGTATCAATCAGCTGTCCGACGCGGCTGGAAGCGAGCGGCCTCCCCTCATTCACGAGCGCCTCGTCGTTGGACATCCACGCCCGCGCTTCGAGCAGCTCTTCTGAGGTCGCTCCGGTGGCGATGATCTCAGCAATCATCCCGTCCTCGACAGATCCGAGGGCTTCAAGCACGTCGGCAGGCGACAGACTAGGCATGGGTTGTGATTACGCCGCCGAGCTCAGCGGCGTGCCTCATCCGTGGGCTCCGTAATCGCCTCGAGGGCGAGGTCGATCACGAAACGATCGCGGGTCGTTGTTGGAGCATGACTCGATCACTCCGCTCCCTGAGGATGGAACGCCCTAACGCGCGGGCGGGGGTTTGCGGCATCTTCACGCCGCGCCATGACGAAGGCGAAGTGGCCCCCTGGCCCTTGGCAAGCGCAAGCTGAACCCAAAGCATGGCGAGCGGCTCAAGCAGGCGCGCGACCTTGAGCTCGCCGGCATCGACCGCCTCGAAGCCCACGTCGGCGACAATGCGCATCACCGTCCTCTTGTCGGGTCGACGAACATCACGGCGTTGCCCTCGGGGAAGCGCGGTTTCGCCATGACATTGAAGCCCGTGCTGTTGAAGGCCTTGTAGAATTTTGCCTTGCGCGCCCGGCTCTGAAGAAGCTCGGCGCCAGAGGTATCGAATCCGACGGCGAGCCGCGTGAAGCTCGGGTTGGTCGGATTGGTTGACGTTGATGACGATCCTGCCAGCAAGAGCGTC
>DASYIU010000148.1:0-4269 GCA_035997285.1 Methyloceanibacter sp.
TGCTTATAAGGAGCGCGACGACCAGCCCGACCAGGACAAGTCCGCCGGCGCGCCGCGCGAACCCGCCGGCGCTCAGTTCGCGCGGAAGCGGTTCGGGAACCGGGAGAGCCATATACCCGGCGATCTTTGCAGTCCGGGTCAGTGGGCCGAGAAAGCGCTACGGCGCCTTGGGCGTCAGCCGAGCGGACTTGCAGATCGGCAGCGCCTGCCACTACCCGGGCAATGCGGCGAGTGCTTTTGCGTACGCGATCCCTACGCGATCGGCCACGGCTTCGGGGGACTCGTGCTCCCAACTACGCAAAATTCCCCATCCGGCCGCGGACAGAGCGGTATCGACAGCTCGGTCGCGAGCAATATTTCGAGCGAGCTTTGGCTGCCAGTAGGACTGGTTGGTTTGAGGCGCGTTGCCGTGCTCAGGGCAGCAATGCCAGAAGCAGCCATCGACGAAAACCGCAAGACGAGCCCGGGTAAAGACGACGTCAGGTCGCACGAGTCGCCCTGGGACGCGAATCGGAAGGTCGACCCGAAAGCGAAATCCCCGATCGTGCAACTCGCGGCGCACAGCAAGCTCCGCGCGGCTATCTCGTCGGCGATTGCCGCGCATTCGCTTAGTTACCCCAGCGCTGGTGGGGGTCGGATAGGGAAGTGACGCCATGCGTCGAATAGCCAAGCATTTTCTCTACATCCCTGCCCGGCAATTGTGAGCGCGACCCTTAGCTTGGCGCTTGAGATCGTCCGCGCGGACGGCCACAATGCGGGCGTGCCGTCCCCGACGTACACGGCTGTCTCTCTTTACGCTGGGGCAGGAGGCCTTGACCAAGGCTTTTCCCAGGCTGGTTTCAAGCTGCTCTGGGCGATTGACTCGGACCCTCATGCCGTGGCGACCTATAAAGCGAATCTGGGCGAGCACATTGTCTGCGGTGAGCTTCCGGCCGCCGGGCCACCATCCGGCCTAGCACCTGACCTAGTGATTGGAGGCCCTCCTTGCCAGGGCTTCTCGGTGATCGGTCGGATGGACCCCGATGACCCTCGCTCTAAGCACGTTCACTCCTTTCTTGATGTTGTCGAGCGCCTTGAGCCGAGGGCTTTTTGCATGGAGAATGTGAAGGCCCTTGCGGAGAATCCGCGCTGGAGCCAGTTGCGTCAGGCTTTAGTCCAACGCGCGAGGGAGTTGGAGTATCAGGTTGAGTTGATGGTCTTGAATGCCTGTGATTTCGGTGTCCCCCAGGCACGTGAGCGCATGTTTCTAATAGGGGTTCGAGGCGGCAGTCCTCTTTGCCCCGTCCCAACGACGAAGGGCAAGCCACTGACTGTTCGGGAGGTTCTGTCGGGCTTGCCGCCCTTGGGCGAGCCTGGCAATGACACGGCTACCACCGCGAAGGTCATACCGGCGGCCAAGCCGGTTATGCGCCCAACGGCTCATAAAGGGAGCCTTCTCTTCAACGGATCAGGCCGGCCTCTTTACCTCGATGGCCCAGCAAAGACCTTGCCTGCGTCGATGGGCGGCAACGCAACTCCAATTGTTGATCAGGACGAGCTTGAGCAGGGTGCTGAGCCCTGGGTGGTCGGATATCACGAACGCCTTTTGCGTGGACAGAAGCCAAACAGGACAGCACCAAGGCGGATGCGCAGAATTACTGTCGAGGAGGCAGCAGCACTACAAAGCTTTCCGGCCAGTTGGACGTGGAAGGGTCCCCGGGGGGGCGTATATCGCCAAGTTGGCAATGCCGTTCCCCCCGTTTTGGCGGAGCGAGTAGGAATGAGCGTGAGGCAAGCGCTTGAGGCCGTCGACGGTCACCGTCATCCTGAGCCCCAGCCTGCATTGCTTTAGACCGCGCCCTCCTTGGTCCGTAGCGCTTTTCAAGCCCATAACCTCGCCTGTGCGTGCGGTACGTTTCTTCGGTGGCGATCTCCATTGCGTCGGACAAGGCGGTACGGGAACTCGAGGAGGCAGCTCGACGGTCCCGTGATCCGTTGTATGTAGTAAGCGATCTTTGGCTGGATCGCGTGGACGAACTCGAAGCGTGGACGGGAAATAAGCTGGCCCTTACGGCATTCGCCACGGCGGTGTTGGCCAAGGCGGTTGAGCCAGAGGTCGACCCGCTCTCATTGATCGACCGCAGCGGGGATCCCAACAGCTATAACGCCCGGATGCTCGCTCGTGACGTGCTCGTTCCGAGCGCTCGCCGGTTAGGCTTCCTACTTGGAACTGATGGGCCAGATCCACTGGCTGGAAGTCCCTGGTTTGGCCCGGAGCGAATTGATGAAATTGCGAAGTGGCGACCAAAATCCAAGCAGCCCGCTGACAATCTCGTGGGTTGGCTTGCAGGCCTGACTCATGAGGATGCGAGGGAGGCTTTAATTGCTTTCATTCTTCGCAGAAGCGAAGTACTGCAACAAAGGCTAGAGCAGCGCAAGGAAGCTCTGGTCACGACCGACGCCGTCGTCCCCCTGGCTGAGCTATCGGATGCGTTGGACCGGTTCCTTGACCGCAATCCAGAAGAGGGACGCAGGGGCGCGGCAGCAGCGGCAGCGGCATTTTCTGCGGCTGGTAAGAACGTAGTCACTCGGCCCGTCAATGATCCTGGCCAAGTCGACGTAGACGTCTTGGACGGAGCATCCCTTCTTCTAATTGGCGTTGAGGTCAAGCAACGCCCTGCCACCGAGCAAGATGCCCTAGATATAGCCGCGGGCTCGCATGCTCGGGGTGCCACGAGGGCAATTCTGTGCGCCTTCGGTCAGAACGCTCTGCGTCTGTCGGACGATCAGCTCATTGCCGAGGCTGATGTTGAATATGGGGTCTTCCTGCAAATTGTCTACTCGACGGGCGATCTAATTCGAATTGCTGCGCTTACTTCTGAGCTAGGTCGCCCTGACATTTTGCGCGCTTTCTCTCGCGCTTTCTCCGAGCACCTTGAGGCTCTTGGGGGTTCCGAGGATGGCCTCAATCAGTGGAAGTCTCTCACCAAGCACTGGGCCCGCCAGCGTTAGTAAGCGCACTGTCCTGAAGCCGCTTCGGGTCGAGCGCGACCAGACGCGAGGCTACCCGAGGCGAATCTTGATCATGTCCGGGTACCGGCTCCGGCACACTTCGACCAGCGCTTTCTATCGCCTCTCGCGCTGCCGCCACGCTCGTTCGAACTGCCGCATCAGCGCTGGGTAGACGATCAGGTATCGGAAGGGTTTGATCAGGGCCATGTAGCCGTGGCCGAAGGCGCCACGTGGCTTTACGTAGACGGCCATCTGGCCCTGATAGCGGCCTTCGCCCTGGTCGGCCCAGCCGAAGTGGGCGACGCCGTGGACGGTCTGGTTCGAGATCTCGGCGGCGGTCTCGAGGTCGGTGCGGTAAAGGGGGCTGAAGGGGACCGAGCTGAAGTCCGCGTCCGCGGCCGTTCCGCGCAAGTCCTCCGGCAGCCGCTCCACGAGCGACGTTTCGCCGGTGCCCGGGATCGGCAGCTTGCTCGAGGTGCCATCGCCGCCGACCGGCTCGGTGATCCGGCCGAGCCCGAACCAGGCGCCGAGGCGATCGCGCAGTTGCCAGAGGAAGCGGGTGGCGCTGGAATCCGACTGCGCCGGGTCGAGGGAGCCGAGCATCTCGACCAGCTTCGGGAAGTCCCCGGCCCCGCCCTCGACCGGCAGGGCCCAGACGTCCTCCAGCGTGAAGTCGGGCACGATCTCGCGGATCCGCCAGGGGCGGGACTCGTGCTCGGAGTTGGGGATCCGGCCGCTCTCTCTCGATCCATACGCCATCGTATGGATAGACGCTACGCCCTGCGCTTGCGCTTGTCAATACGGTGCCGTATAGATAGGCGATGGCCAAAGCCCGCACCCCTCGCAGCGCCTGGATCGACGCCGCGATGACCGCGCTTGCCAGCGGCGGCCCGGAAGCGGTGCGGGTCGAGGCCCTGGCCAAGCAGCTGGGCGTCTCCAAGGGCGGCTTCTACTGGCACTTCGACGATCGCCAGGCGCTGATCGAGGAGACGCTCGACGCCTGGGAGAAGACCGGGACCGAGGACGTGATCGCGACTGTCGACAGCGGCGTGGACGACCCCCGGGCCAAGCTGCGCCGCCTCTTCGAGCTCGCCCCCGCCGCCAAGGGACTGTTCGCGGTGGAGCTGGCGCTGCGGGACTTCTCGCGCCGCGACCGCGAGGTCGCCAAGCGACTGCGCCGGATCGACCGGCGGCGCCTCAGCTACCTGCGCTCCCTCTTCGAGGAGTTCTGTGCGGACGAGGAGGCGGAGGCGCGCGCGATGCTCGCCTACTCCCTGT
>DASYIU010000149.1:0-5122 GCA_035997285.1 Methyloceanibacter sp.
GCCGTCGTTGCCGGTGTGCTGTCGGGACGCGCCACCATCAATTATGTTCTGGCCAGAGACGCGCGCGAGGCGGCGCTGAGCTGGGCGGCCGAGATCGACAAGCGCCTCGGCGAGCAGGCCTCCCCCTCCCCGGCTACTCGACAAGGACCTGCAAGTTGTCGACGCGGCGAAGCTCAATGCGGACGTCGCTAGCTCATAGGGCGCGGCGAGCCCGCCCACCAAGTCCACGTTCAACACCGACGGCTTCAGCCTGATAGAGGGTCTCGACCGGCTGACCATGGGCTGGGCCCTGAGCCACATCTACCGCACGCACAACGAATTTGTGAGCAAGCTCGACGGCTTCGCGGCGCTCGCCCCCGACGGAGCGACCCTCGCCGTCGGCGGCAACCTTTCGCCGGCGAGCTTGCCGACCATGCTCGGCGAGAGCGGCGGCGGCGCGGCCCTGGCGCAGTCCTTCATCGATAACGCCGTCGACTCGGTAGCAATCCCCGGCGACGACCATAGCCGCCTCGCCTTCGTCCGATGACGGACGACGGCAAGGTTGCCCGCGTCTATGCCTTTGCCGTCGACCAGCCACCTGATGGCGGTCGTCGGGCTTGGCCAGTCGCTGAACGTGACGATCACCGCCGAGGGCGTGGAGACCGAGGGGCAGGCGGCGATGCTGAAGAAATGGGGTTGCGATCAGGTGCAGGGCTTCTACTACGGCAAGCCCGAGGCCGACGTGCCCGACTCCGACAAGACCCCAACCGACCGTTCTCTTGTTGCTTAGGAGAGCTCGCGGAGATCGACACCCAAGGCTTGCCGGTTTGGCGATCCTCCCCTAGATCGGCGCCATGGGGCTGTCCGATCTCATCGGTGCGCCGCAGATCGCGGCACTGCTCGTGCTCATGCAGCGCGGACTGGAGGAGCTTTCCTCCGCGCGCAACACACGCCTCCTGCTTGCCGAAGGTGGGCGCGAGGCGGGAAGCGTCTACTATCCCGTCGTGGCGGCCACCCATCTTGCGTGGATAGCCTCGCTGTTCTTCCTCATCTCGCCGCAGGCGCCCATCGTATGGCCTCTCTTCGCCTATTATCTCGCGCTGCAAATCGTGCGCTATTGGGTGATCGCGAGCCTCGGCAGATTCTGGACGCACCGCATCATCACGCTTGCCGATGCGCCGATCGCGCGCAGCGGCCCCTACCGCTATCTCCCCCATCCCAATTATGCGGTGACCATCGTCGAGACGTTCGTCTTGCCGCTCGCCTTCGGCGCCATCGCGCTTGCCGTCATCATGACCGCGCTATGGTGGGTCGTGATCGACACCAAAATTAAACTCGAGGACGAGGCGCTTGCGTCCCGGCGCTAGGGCATGACGGAAAAGGGGGAACCGGTTCTCCGACAAGATCACGCTTAAGCAAAAGTCAGAGATCGACTGCGACGAAATAGGCCGAGAAGCCGGGTCCGAAGGCGATCAAGAGATGCGGCCCGCGAGCGCCGCCCTTGACCGCGCGATCGAGCACGAAGAGCGCCGTGGGCGAGGACATATTGCCGAAATCGCGCAAGACGCCGGCCGAGAGGGCAAGATCGTCGTGGGTGAGCCCGAGCACTTTCTGCGCCGTCGCCAGGATCTTGGCGCCGCCTGGATGCAGCAGAAAGCCCGTGAACTCGCCGAGTGACATGCCGTTCGCATCGAGGAAATCCCGCACCGCCGGCGCCAGACGCTTCCTCATAAGGCCCGGAAGCTCGGGGCTCAGCACCACGCCGAAGCCGTCCTCCTTGATGTCCCAGCCCATTATGCGCTCGGTGTCGGGCCAGAAATGATCCCCCACGGCAAGGATGCGGCCACGCCCAGAAGCCCCTGTCTCCGACCCTCCCACATTGCGCAAGACGACGCCGGCGGCGCCGTCGCCGAATAGTGCAGCCGACACGAACATCGCCATGCTCGGATCGGCAATGCGAAGGCACAGGCTGCAAAGGTCGACAGTCAGAAACAGCACATGGGAGCCCGGGATAGCCTGGGTGTATCGCGCAGCCCTGGCGAGCCCGGCAACGCCGCCCCCGCAACCCAGCCCGAAGATCGGCAGCCGCTCAACCGAAGACGGCAGTTTCAGCCGGTTCATCAGCTTGGCGTCAAGACTTGGGATGGCGAGGCCCGTGATGGTGTTGACCACGAGGGCACGCACGTCCTTGAGGCCGATGCCGGCGGCATCAATTGCCGCGAGCGTCACCTCCTCGAGCAATTGAAGCGCGTGACGCTGGAAGACCTCGGTGCGCGCCTCCCAGCCGTGGCGCTCGTAATACCATTCCTTCGGCTGACAAGCGTAGCGGTTGGTGATGCCGGTATTGGCGTAAAGGGCGCCGAGCCGAGCAAGATGCGGAAACACATGCTTGGCACGTTCGGCGATATCGTCTTGGGAGACTTTATGCGGCGGCACGGCCGTCGCCACGCCGGCGATCTCGACGTCGAAAACCGGTGTCCTTTGGCGCGCTTGCCGCGTCTTGGTGGCGGTCTTGAGCATGCGGCTCCCACATCACAGTCGCCTGCCGTGAGCCCACTATGGGCCTCAGGCCATACCGTGGACCATGGGCTTTAGTGGCGCACATCCTCAATTCTTCGTGTGGAGGAGTGGCTTCAATTCGCCACAAACCCCCTTGGGCACGGGCCCACCGCCAAAGACATCCCGTCGGAAGCAATGCGGCCGATCGCCGGTTCATGTTGTCTCGGCAGATCGTGGTTTCGGTGCGAGTAGCCTTGCGAGCCCACGAGCCCCATCATAGAAGGCTCTGACCTGAACTCTCCAGCGTGGTCACGCCCGATATGGCAGAGATGAAGATCGCAGTGCTCGGGGCCGCTGGACGCATGGGCCAGGCGCTCATCCGCACCATTGCCGCAACGCCGGGCTGTGTCGTCGCCGGCGGGATCGAGGCCAAGGGCTCCCCTGCCGTCGGCCGCGACCTCGGCGAGATGGCCGGGCTCGAGCCGCTCGGCATCGCCATTACCGACGATCCCTTGCCTGTGTTCGCTGCCGTCGATGGCGTGCTCGATTTCACCACGCCTGCCTCGACGACCGCGTTTGCCGTGCTCTCGGCCCAGGCGCGCATCGTCCATGTTATCGGCACCACCGGTCTCTCCGAGAACGATGAGGCCAAGATCGAGGCTGCCGCCCGTCACGCCACCATCGTCAAAGCCGGCAATATGAGCCAGGGCGTTAACCTCCTCGCTGTGCTGACCGCGCGCGTTGCCGAAGCCCTCGGACCTGAGTTCGACATCGAGATCCTGGAGATGCACCATCGCCATAAGCGCGATGCCCCCTCGGGGACTTCACTCCTGCTCGGAGAGGCTGCCGCCAAGGCCCGCAGTATTTCGCTCGAGGACCGAGGGGTGCGCACCCGCGACGGCGAGACCGGGCCGAGGCGTGAGGGCGATATCGGCTTTGCCGCACTGCGTGGCGGCGATGTCGTAGGCGAGCACCGGGTGATCTTTGCCGGCCCGGGCGAGCGGATCGAACTTGCCCATATCGCCACCGACCGCGGCATTTTTGCCCGTGGCGCCGTCAAAGCGGCCCTGTGGGCGAGGGGAAAGAGCCCTGGTCTCTATTCGATGAAGGACGTTCTGGGCGTGTAATGCATGGAAAGCGGTCCAACCCTCGTCCTCTTCTCTGGCAAAATGCCTCGCGGTTGCCTAAAACGTGGCTCCCCTTCGCCGGAAATGGGCCCGAAACGGAGGCGAAGTGAGATCGACTTTAACGTTCCTCGCTTATGCTGAGGGCGAAGCTTAAGGAGCCGCTTCGGCGGGGCGAGGCAGCAGAAGGCGATGACAGGGCCCTCTGAAGAGGAAGAGCCATCCCAGCTCGGCAACGTGCTCGTTCTCGTGCGCCACGGCGAGAGCGAATGGAACCGCTTGAACCGCTTCACCGGATGGAAGGACGTTGACCTCACCGAGGAAGGGATTTTCGAGGCGCACCGCGCCGGCGTCATGCTCGAGGAGGAAGGCTACCGCTTCGAAAGGGCCTATACCAGCACGCTCAAGCGCGCGCGCAACACCTTGCACATCATTCTCGGCGAGATCGAGCAGGAGGAGCTTCCTATCGTCACCGACGCCGCCTTGAACGAGCGCGACTATGGTGAGCTGATGGGGATCAACAAAGAGGACGCACGCAAGCGCTGGGGCGACGCCCAGGTGAATCTGTGGCAGCGCTCCTACGACATTGCGCCGCCCGGAGGCGAGAGCCTCAAGGACACCGCCGCACGCGTTCTCCCGTTCTATGAGAAGCGCATCGCGCCCGAGCTGCGGGCGGGCAAGAACGTGCTCGTCGTCGCCCACGGCAATTCGCTGCGCGCACTGATCATGCAGCTCGACCGGCTGACCCCTGATGACGTGATGGCCGTCGAGCTCGGCACCGGCCGGCCGCTGATCTATCGGCTCAATGCCGACGGTACCGTTGCCGAGAAGCGCGACATCGCGGCCTAGACAGCGGGGCTCTTGGCCGAGGAGAGCGCGGCTGACAGCGCCAGCGCAAAGTCCTCGCGCTCTGGGTCGGTCAGGAAGCTCGCAAACACCAGCCGCTTGCCATGCGAGGCGAGCGACAGCTGCGTCGGGCGCCCGATCCTCTGCTCGAGGCTGAGCCGCACCCAATAGGGATTGAAGCTCCAGACTTGCGAGTCCCCTGATGGCCGGACACGCGTGACCGTGAGCTCATCCTGTTTTAGATCCACCGTCTCGTAGAGGCGGAGCGCCCGGAAGTTGAGCCTGAAGGCGGCATAGAGCAGCGCGACGTCGAGTCCCATGAAGCCCACCACCGGCCAGGCGCCGATCATGTAGAACAGCAGCCCGGTGCCGAAGTTTACTAGGCACACCGCCCCCATCAGCACCATGAAGCCCTTAGGCCCCAAGGACCTGTGCGGCATGAGCACGGCGCTGAAGCGCGCGGCGTCGTGTTCTGGATCGCGAGGCTCTGTCATGGCAGACCAAAAACTGGAACATGATTCGGAGTGAGTGGGCGGTTCTGAGAGACGATCATGCCCGATAAAGTAACCAGTCGCGGAGCGCGATTCAATGAGAGGCCGCGAGCGCTTCGAAGCCCGATCGGTGGTAGACAGGGCCCGTGGCGGTTCAAACGAAAAGCGGCAAGCAGGCCAGAG
>DASYIU010000150.1:0-4695 GCA_035997285.1 Methyloceanibacter sp.
ATACAGATAACAACTAATAGGAGAGTCATCAACTTCCGGTAGTGGGCCAGTTTGATTAAGGTGGCCCTTGACGCCTAGTAATTAGGGTCGTCTGCCGCCATAATCAGCACATGAGCGGCGGATGGATTGCGGCAGTCGATACTGAACGTATGGTCGGCGGTCGTCGCCTTACGGAACTTTATGCTGCTTGGGATTCCGATCCCTCGCGCGCCCTCGCCCTGGTCATGCTGCGGGCCGGCGTCGTGGATCAGAAAGTGACTACTTTGTACCATGTTACGGATGGAGTCTTTGCCTGCTTGGGCGTGCCGGAGGGAGGCGTTTGTCTTGTCCAAGCCGTCCTCCCCTAAACGCCCGCGCGACCTAACCAGTGGGCCAAGCGAAGAAAAACGGAGCCGGTGCTCTTCTGCTCTTCTCGGGTGGGCAGGATTCCACCGTGTGCCTCGGCTGGGCACTCGACCGTTACGCCCGCGTCGAGACGATAGGCTTCGACTACGGCCAGCGCCATGGCGTCGAGATGGAGTGCCGGCTGCGCGTGAGGAACGAGATCGCGCGCCGCTTCCCCGCCTGGGCGCCGCGGCTCGGGGCCGACCATGTGCTTGACGTGGCAAGCTTCGGCGCCATCAGCGACACCGCTCTGACCTCCGATGCCGAGATCGAGATGCTGGCCTCAGGCCTTCCCAGCACCTTCGTGCCGGGCCGCAACCTCGTGTTCTTCACTTATGCCGCCGCGCTCGGCTACCGGCGCGGTTTGCATGTGCTTGTCGGCGGCATGTGCGAGACGGATTATTCCGGCTATCCGGATTGCCGCGACGTGACGCTCCACTCGCTCGAGCAGGCGATCAGGCTCGGCACCGAGATTCCCTTCGGCATCGAGACGCCGCTGATGTGGCTGACCAAGGCCGAGACCTGGGCGCTGGCTGAAGAGCTTGGCGGCGAGGCCTTGGTCGATCTCATCGTCGAGGAGACCCACACCTGCTATCGCGGGATGCGCGGGCAGCGCCACCCTTGGGGCTATGGCTGCGGGGAGTGCCCTGCCTGCGATCTGCGTGCCAAAGGCTTCGCCGCGTGGCAAGCCTCGCGCGCTGCCCGGACAGCGACCGGTTAAGGGGCACGTCTGACCGAGCCTGATTGGCATGCCATGTGTGACGGAATCGGGCTGCCTAGCCCTCGTGCTACGGGACCCGAACCGTTGTATAATTGATGTCGAACGGCGGAGGGCGGGCGCTACCTGCAACGGAGGTCTCGCTATGAAAGTCAAGGAGGCGATGCACAAGGGCGCTGACTGGGTCGGCCCGGATACCCCTGTCGCCGAGGTCGCGAAACTCATGTGCAAGCACGATATCGGCTCCCTTCCGATCGGTGAGAACGACCGACTGATCGGCATGGTGACCGACCGCGACGTCATCTGCAAAGGATTGGCAAAGGATGGCTTCGATGCGCGTCGCGCGACGGCGCGCGATGTGATGACCCCCGGCATTCATTGCTGCCGGGAGGACGATGATCTCGCCAAGGCCGTGCGGCACATGGAGGCGCTCAAGATCCGAAGGTTGCCCGTGATCAATAAGGGCAAGCGGATGGTCGGTATGCTCAGCCTCGGCGACATCAGCCGTTCGGCACCCACCGATCTTTTGTCCGAATGCATCAAGAGCGTTTCGGCCCATCACTACTGAAGGTGGTGTGACCGCTCGCACCACGGAAGCCGCGAGGCGGTCAGCGGCTATGAAGAGTAATGATCTCGTCGGCGGCGCGTAGTCCGGCGTCGAGCACCCGTTCATTTGCGCGAAGGACTTGCTCGATGTCTTGGTGGCCGCCCCGCTGCGGCCCGCACTCTTGCCCTTGAAGCCATCACGCGCCAAGTTCGATCCATGTATGCGGTCAAGGAGATCTACTACACGCTGCAAGGCGAAGGGGCGCAGGCCGGGCGACCGGCGGTGTTCTGCCGCTTTGCCGGCTGCAATCTCTGGTCGGGCCGCGAGGAGGACCGCGAGGCCGCGATCTGCAATTTCTGCGATACCGACTTCGTCGGCGTCGACGGTCCGGGCGGCGGCAAGATCGGCAAGGCGTCGGAGCTTGCCCGCGCGGCCAGCGCCGCCTGGCGGGGCAATTCCGGGACGCCGCCCTTCGTGGTGCTGACCGGTGGTGAGCCCATGTTGCAGGTGGACGAGGCCTTGATCGCAGCGCTGCACGAGGCGGGCTTCGAGATCGCCATCGAGACCAACGGCACGCTCCCTGTGCCGCGCGCCATCGACTGGATCTGCGTGAGCCCCAAGGCGGGTGCCCCCCTTAACCAACGCTCCGGCGATGAGCTGAAGCTCGTCTATCCGCAATCGACCCTCGACCCGGAAGAGGTCACCGCGCTCGATTTCGCCCACTTTCTGTTGCAGCCGATGGACGAAGGCCCGAAGACCGCCGCCAATCTCCGCTCGGCAATTGACTATTGCCTCGCCCATCCCAAATGGCGCTTGAGCCTGCAGACCCATAAAATTCTGGGCCTGCGTTAAGCGCCGGACGCTGGTTCGGACGGGCAAAATCCCCTAAACAGCAGCCCATGCGTATCTACAAAGAGTTCACTTTCGAGGCCGCTCATCTGCTCCCCTCGGCGCCGCCGGGACACCCGAATGCGCGAGTACACGGACATTCCTTCCGCGTGCGCATAGCCATCGACGGCGAGCCCAACGCGGAGACCGGCGTCGTGGTGCATTTCGACGACCTCGAAAGGGCGCTGGCGGACGCCCGCGAGGCGCTCGACCATCGCTTCCTCAACGACGTCGAGGGGCTCTCTCAGCCGACGCTGGAGCGGATCGCCATTTGGCTGTGGGACCGGCTGCACAACCGGCTGCCCGGCCTTGCCGAGATCGTGGTCGCCCGCGATTCTTGCCGCGAGGGCTGCATCTATCGGGGCCCGCGCCAACGCCTTGCTGCGGAGTAAGGATCCATGGCGCGCAAGATCGGCGGATTGAAACAGCTCGGGGTGAAGACGCCGCTCCCCAAGTTGCCCGGTGAGGCCGGGCTCGAACGCGTCGCCAATCCGCATCAAGACACCGCCTACGTCGCGCGCTTTACCTGTCCTGAGTTCACCTGCCTCTGCCCGGTCACCGGCCAGCCCGACTTCGCCCATCTCGTCATCGATTATGCGCCGCGCGGCTGGCTCGTCGAATCGAAGTCGCTCAAGCTCTATCTCGGAAGCTTCCGCGATCAGGGCGCCTTCCACGAGGATGCGACCATCACCATCGGCAAGCGCATCGTCGCGCTGATCGAGCCGTTCTGGCTTAGGATCGGCGGCTATTGGTATCCCAGAGGCGGCATCCCCATCGACGTGTTCTGGCAGGATGGCACGCTGCCGGAGGGTGTGTGGCTGCCCGACCAGGGCGTGGCGCCTTATCGCGGCCGCGGCTAGTTCCGCTTCACCAGGCGGTCGATCTCAATCAGCTCCCTAAGCAGCGGCTCGAGCTCCGCAAGCGGCAGCATATTCGGCCCGTCTGAAGGTGCACGGTCGGGGTCCTGGTGGGTCTCGATAAAGACGCCGGCAACGCCCACGGCGACCGCAGCGCGGGCCAGCACCGGCACGAAGCGCCGCTCCCCCCCGCTTCGCTCCCCCTGCCCTCCCGGCTGCTGCACCGAATGGGTGGCATCGAAGATCACCGGCGCTCCGGTCTCGGCGAGAATCGGCAGAGCCCGCATGTCAGACACGAGCGCGTTGTAGCCGAAAGAGACGCCGCGTTCGGTGACCAGCACGTTGGGATTGCCGGCGCCGACAAGCTTCGCCACCACGTTCTTCATGTCCCAGGGCGCGAGGAACTGCCCCTTCTTGACGTTGACCGCCCTTCCCGTTCGTGCCGCCGCCACCAGGAGGTCGGTCTGGCGGCAGAGGAAGGCCGGGATCTGCAAGACGTCCACCGCCTCGGCCACAGCAGCGCAATGCCCTGGCTCATGCACGTCGGTGATAACGGGCAGTCCGATTCTGTCCCTGATCTCGGCGAAGATGGGAAGCGCCTCGGCAAGCCCGAGCCCGCGAGCGCTTGCGGCACTGGTGCGGTTCGCCTTGTCGAAGGAGCTTTTATAGACGAGGCCTATCCCGAGCCTGTCGGCGATCTCCTTCAACGCTTGCGCCATCTCGAGCGCATGCGCCCGACTTTCGAGCACGCAAGGCCCGGCGATCAATGCCAACGGTAAGCCGTTGCAGAAGCGGGCTTGGCCTGCGGCAACGACGGAGTTCGGGGCGGGTCGCAAGGCTGCCGTCATGGCCGGACCATGGGACGGCAGCCGTCAAGCGTCAACCGGCTGGCGCGGGTGCGCGAGCTGCCCCGCCACGTAGGTTGCGCGCACGGCGCGGTCGTCGCCCAGCGTCATCAGCACGAACAGGGTCTCTTCGATCGTTTGCGAGCGAGCATTGCGGAAGGCAAGCAGCGGGGTGGCGTTGGGATCGAGCACCACGAGGTCCGCCTCGCGCCCCGACCTGAGCGAGCCGATGCGGTCGTCGAGATCGAGCGCGCGGGCGCCCCCGAGCGTGGCGAGGTAGAATCCTTCAAGCGCCCCGACCGGCGCGGCGTTCAGAGCGGCCACCTTGTACGCCTCGTTCAGCGTGGCGAGCTGGGAGAAGCTCGTGCCGGCGCCGATATCGAGCCGAGCCCGACATGAATCGGGCGCGTCTGGTCCTTGGCTTTGCGCAATTGCAACAGGCCGCTGCCGAGAAAC
>DASYIU010000151.1:0-1675 GCA_035997285.1 Methyloceanibacter sp.
TCCCATGGACAAGGTGGCCTGGATGCGCGAGCTGCTGGTCAAGGACGGCCGGCTGACCAAGCCGTTCGATCTCGCCATCATGATGGCGCCGGAGATCCGGGCTGAAGCGCTGAAGCGGGTGGGGAAGTAGCCCCCCGTGTCCCGGGCGGTGGACCGCATCCGGGACACCGCAAGGGCGGATTTGTTGTAAACAACAACGAATCTACAAGCCCGGGCCCCTGGAGTGCACCCCTAGAATGAGACACAAAAACAAGGGACAGTTCTCGAGGAGAGAACGATGCCCAAAGGCAAGCGCCGTGTGTTTAGCCGAGAGTTCAAGCTTTCGGCGGTAAAGCGGATGGTTGCGGGGGAGAGCGCGGCCGCACTCTCGCGCGAGCTTCAGGTCCCGAGCGGGCATTTACGCAAATGGTGCATGCATTTCCGGCGTGGCGGACCGGAGGCTCTGCGGCCGGCCTGTCGGCCGCGCAAGGGATTTGGGGCGCTCGATCTTGAGTCGGCCAAGGATCTTGCGACGGCGCGCAAGCGGGTCAGCGAGCTGGAGCGCAAGGTCGGCCAGCAACAGGTTGAACTGGATTTTTTTCGGCAAGCCTTGCGGCAAGTCGGGGGAGCACGCCAGCCGAGCGACGGGCCTGGCGTGCGGGCGTCTACGCGATCATCGCGGCGATGACGTCACCCCGGCCGCAAGGCGAGCTCACGATCGAAGGGATGTGCGTTCTGGCACGGGTCAGCCGCGCCGGCTATTACCGCCACTGGAAGGCCTCAGCGCCGCGTCAGGAAGAGACGGCGGTGCGCGACGCGATCCAGCGGGTGGCGCTGGAGAACCACCATTACGGGTACCGGCGGATCGCCCAAGAGCTGCTCGACCGCGGCCTTGTGGCGAACCACAAACGTGTGTTGCGGCTGATGCGCCGGGACAATCTGCTGTGCCTGCGCAAGCGTCCCTTCGTGCCGGTAACGACCGACTCGCGCCACGCGTGGCGTGTGGTGCCCAACCTGGCGCGCGGCTTGGTGCCGACCGGCCTCGATCAGCTATGGGTCGCGGACATCACCTATGTGCGGCTCTCGCAGGAGTTCGCCTTCCTGGCGGTGCTGCTCGACGCGTGCAGTCGGCGCGTCGTCGGTTGGGCCTTGGACACGCATCTGCGCGCAAGCCTCGCCACGACGGCCCTGCAGATGGCGATCGCGGCGCGCCGGCCGGCACCCGATAGTCTGATCCATCATTCCGATCGCGGCGTGCAATACGCCTGCGGCGAATACACCACCATACTGGAGGCCCATGGCATCCAGCCGAGCATGAGCCGTATCGGCAACCCTTACGACAACGCCAAGGCGGAGAGCTTCATGAAGACACTCAAGCACGAGGAGGTCGACGGCCGAGACTATCGCGATCTGAGCCAGGCACGCGACGCGATCGGCGCCTTCATCGAGGACGTCTACAATCGTCGCCGCCTCCACTCGGCCCTGGCCTATCGGCCGCCGGCCAAGTTCGAAGCAAACCTGCAACAGCTTGCGGCCGCCGCGCGGCGGCCGCAAGCTGTTGCCAATGCAACCTGTTCCTAGTTTCGTGTCTCACCACAGGGGTGCAGTCCAGCGCACGAGTCCCTGTTCTTTTGCCGGCACTTCGCCTGTTATTTTGACGCGCGCGGTGTGTTTACAGGGATGGCGCCCCTGTTCG
>DASYIU010000152.1:0-6210 GCA_035997285.1 Methyloceanibacter sp.
AGCAGGAGGCCTTCGAGCTGCTTTAGTGTGCCGTCGGCGCCAAGTCGCGCGCGCGCCTGGTCGAGCCAGACCGAGAATGCGTCGCCCGGAGCGCCTTCGAGCGTCTCTACCTCTTTCACGCTCGCGGCGAGGTTGCCTTTATCGAGCGCTGCCTCGGCCCTTGCGAGAACGGCGCCAGGTGTATCTCCGGTGGCAGCTTCATCGACGCGGTGGATCTTGACCAGCGACGCGGCGCTCGCCATGAGGCTGGCGAGGATGGAGCCATCCGCGGCCGGAGCTGCCGCCGCAAGTGCCGCGTCCTTGGCGGTGTCGAATGACCGGCTAAGTTCAGGCAGTGTCGGGATTCCCTTCTCGGCATAAGCCGGAAGCACCCCCAAATCGCCCGCGCTCGGCGCGAGCGACCCGATCGTATCGAGCTCGGAAGCGAAGGGACGTCCTTCGCTGACGGCGGAACGGAGATTGGCGAAGGCGATGGCGATTGCCGCGGATTTCGTCCCAGCCGTCTCATTGTTGGAAAGCGCCGATTCGAGCTTGGCCATGCGATCGGAAAGAGCGGCGATTTGCGGCTCCAAGTCGGCGCTGTCGCCGGTCCCAAGCTCGGCATCCGCCAAAGCCGCGATCTTGGCCTTGAGCTCGGCGATCTCGCCCTGCATGTCCTGAATGGTCGCGGCGTTCCCGCCCTCGCCTCCGGCAAGGGCGGCGGCGATCTTGGCCTGCAGCCTCTGCTCGGCCTCGGCGATCTGCTGGCTGATGGCGGCAGCATCGGCGACGGAACCGCCTTCCTTGGCGGCATCGGCCACGGCCTTGAGCTGCGTCTCGAGCTGGACCACGCGAGTTGTCAGCTCGGAAAGCTCAGGCTGCCCCTTGTTGGCGCCGTCTTCGAGAGCCTTGATCCTGGTGTCGAGTTGGGCAACCGCTTCGGTGTCGGCAGGCGCTTGCGGCGCCGCCTCGAGCTTGGCGACCCGCTGCTCGAGCTTGCTCAGGTCGGGGGCAGTGCCTCCCCCCTTGCCGCCGGGCAGGCCGCCCCAGGCAATTGCGAGAGCGACGACACCGACCAGTCCGCCGAGCAGCCCGGCGGCGAGGTGCGTCACGAAGCTCTTGAGCTCAGGCAGGCTCGCTCTCGCCGGCGGGTGACCAGATTCCGCCGCTGCCGGTCCAGCCGCGCCGCCGGCGATATGGGCCCGGCCTTCGGCGTCTTCATCTTGGAGCTCGGACTCGGGATCGCCAGAAGCCGCGTTGGCCACGGTAGGTTCGACCGTGAGCTCGGTCGCGGTGCCCTCGATGGTCGGCGCCGGGCGCTTGCCCGCGCCAGCAGGGCTCTGGTCCTGATCGCCGAAAGTGTCTGCCATCACGCCTTAACCTTCAAATCTTCAGCGATTCGCGTGCCTTACGAGGATGCCGCCTCGGAGTCCAGGAGCGCAAGGACATCTTCCTCACGCGGGTTCGCCGCCACGCGCACCCAGATTCCAAGCGGTGCCAATACCTCTGCTACCGCCTCGGACAGGCAATAGCAAACAACACGCTTTCCTTGCGTTACCACGCCGTGTCGGTCGAGCAATTGGACGAAGGTCTTGGCCGTGCGCGGCGACATGAGGATGGCGCCGTCAAGCTCGCCGGCCTTGAGCAGGCGCAAGGCTTCGGCCGGAAAATCGCGCGCCGGGAGCGCCCGATAAAGCACCGGCTGGCGCAGGCTGAACCCCTCCACGCGAAGCGCCGCTTCAAGCTCGAAAGCCACCGTTTCGGCGGCAAGATGCACGAGCGGGCCGTCTTCTGGCGAGAGCGTGCCGCCGATCAACCCGGGGAGCCCTGAAGCCGTTCCGGGACCTTGGGTAACCTTAGCAAACCCAAGTTTCGTGGCGGCGCTGGCGGTCGCTTCACCTACGGCGAAGAGGGGGAGCTTGCGGGCCGCTTCAAGCTCGCGATGAGAGGCGAGCGCCCGAAGCGCGTTGCGGCTGGTGACGATCAGGGCTTGCGCGCCCGCCAGCCCTAAGGTCACGCCGGAAACGAACTCGATGGCGAGAAGCGGCGCCAGCACCGGCTCATGGCCGCGCGCGATTAGCGTCTCGGCCTCACGGCTCGCATCGGGCTCAGGCCTCGTAACGAGAAGGCGCATCACGCGAGCTTAACGAGAAACTCCGCGCCCGCTTGGGCGAGCAGCTCCTCGCCGGCGTCGGTGCCGATGTTTCTCGCGTGCTCGGCAGCGCCGGTCAGCCCAACCTCATGCCACTCCGTGCCGTCGGGCATGAGGATCATGCCGCGAAAGCGCAAGATACCGTCCTCGATCTCGGCGAGGCCGGCGATCGGGGTCTTGCACGAGCCGTCGAGACGGGCAAGGAAAGCACGCTCGCACGCCACGGCAGTGGCAGAGCGCGCGTCATTCAGCGGCTCAAGCAGATTGCGCGTCGTCGCATCATCGGTGCGTGAGGTAATGCCGATGGCGCCTTGCGCCACCGCCGGTAGCATCTCCTCGGTGGAGAGAACGGAGGTGACGTGCGAGGCGAGGCCGAGGCGTTCGAGTCCTGCGACAGCGAGCAGCGTCGCGTCGGCCAGCCCCTCCTCGAGCTTCCGCAGCCGCGTCTCGACATTGCCGCGGAAGTCGATGAAGCGAAGGTCGGGACGGAGCCGCCGCACCTGCGCCGCGCGCCGCAACGACGACGTGCCGATGACTGAGCCTTGCGGGAGATCGCCAAGCGAGGGCGCCTTGGTGCTGATGAAGGCGTCGCGCACGTCGGCGCGCGGCAGCACGGCGGCTATGCATAACGCTGCCGGCAGCACGGTCGGAAGATCCTTCATGGAATGCACGGCGAGGTCGACGGCACCGCTCACAAGCGCTTCGTCGATCTCCTTGGTGAAGAGACCCTTGCCGCCGAAGTCGCGTAAGGGCTTGTCGGCGATGCGGTCGCCCGAGGTGGTGATGATGCTGAGCTCGACATCGCCTTCGCTCAAGCGGTCTGCCTCGATGAGCCGCGACCGCACATGGCGGGCCTGCCACAGCGCAAGCGGGCTGCCGCGGGTGCCGATCAGGAGCGGACGGGCCGGCAAGGTGGAACTCCTTGAGTTGCTTGGGCGAAATGCGCCAATCTCGCTTCGGTTATGGCCCCTTTCGCCGTCCCCTTCAATCGAGGGTCTCAGGCGCTATAGAAAGCAAGATGGTTACCGACGGCAAAGACGCCCCTCTCACGGTGCTCGGCATCGAGACGAGCTGCGACGAGACCGCGGCGGCCGTGGTGCGCCGCGCGGCGGACGGGAGCGGCGCGATCCTGTCCAATGTCGTGCGCTCGCAACTCGACCTGCACGCGGTCTATGGCGGCGTGGTGCCGGAAATCGCCGCCCGCGCCCATGTCGAGATGCTCGATGCCGCGATTCTCCAGGCGCTTGCCGAGGCTAAGCTTGGCCTCGATGCGATCGACGCGGTTGCCGCGACCGCGGGTCCCGGCCTGATCGGTGGGCTGATCGTGGGCCTGACCACTGGCAAAGCGATTGCACTCGGGCGAGGCGTGCCCTTCATTGCGGTCAATCATCTGGAGGCGCATGCGCTGACCGCGGGCCTCACCGATCGACTTGCCTTTCCCTATCTGCTCCTTCTCGTCTCGGGCGGGCATACGCAGCTCCTCATCGTCAAAGACGTGGGAAGCTATGAGCGGCTCGGCACGACGCTCGACGACGCGCTCGGTGAGGCCTTCGACAAGGCGGCGAAGCTGCTGGGCTTGAGCTATCCGGGAGGCCCCGAGGTTGAACGCATGGCCGCGCGCGGCAAACCGGTTGTCCCGCTGCCGCGGCCGATGCTTGGCCGCACGGAGCCGCATTTCTCTCTGGCCGGCCTCAAGACGGCACTCCGGCACGCGGCGCTGGCGCGCATCCCCTTGAGCGAGAGCGACATCGCCGATCTCTGCGCGAGCTTCCAGGAGGCGGTTGCCGACATCGTCAGCGACCGAACGAAGCGCGCATTCGAGCTTTATGAGGGGCGCGCGGGAAAAGGGGCGCAACGCATCCTCGTCATTGCCGGCGGTGTCGCCGCCAATCAGAGGCTGAAGTCGGCGCTCGAAACCACCGCCCGCAAGCACATTTTCCGCGTGATCGTGCCGCCTGCGGAGCTCTGCACCGACAATGCCGCCATGATCGCCTGGGCGGGGGCGATGCGGCTTTCCCGCGGTCTTATCGACGATCTTTCGGCCCCTGCCCGCGCCCGCTGGCCGCTCGACCCCGACGCCCCTCCCGCGCTCGGCGCCGGCGTCAAGGCCTAGGTCTGATTTCGCCCCGAGCAAAGAATCTGGCATATGAAGAGCTGCGAGGGCATGGCATGGCGCTTCAATCTGTCGGCATCGTGGGCGGAGGCGCATGGGGCACCGCGCTCGCCATCACGGCCCATCGCGCCGGTCGCGACGTTCTCATCTGGGCCTATGAGGCCCAGACCGTCGCCGACATCAATCAGAAGCATCGGAACGAGGTCTATCTGCCGGGCATCACGCTCGATCCGGCCATCGAGGCGACCGCGCGGTTCAACGAGGTCGCCAATTGCGACATGCTGTTGATGGTGACGCCGGCGCAACAGGTGCGCGGCATCGCCGGCGAGCTTGCGCCCTATGTGAAGCCGGGGCAGCCGGTGGTGATCTGCTCCAAGGGCATCGAGCAGGCGACCGGCAAGCTCCCCTCCGAGATCGTCGCCGAACTGCTGTCTGGAGGCGAGGTCGCCGTCCTTTCCGGCCCGAGCTTCGCTGTCGAGATTGCCCAGGGGCTCCCCGCCGCGGTGACACTTGCCACGGCAAAGGAGGCCCACGGAAGCGCGCTTTCGCATGCGCTGAGCCACCCGCCCTTCCGCTGCTATTGGAGCGACGACATCGTCGGCGCGGAGATCGGCGGCGCCGTCAAGAACGTCTATGCCATCGCCGCCGGTATCGTCGCCGGCAAGAAGCTCGGGGCAAGCGCCCATGCCGCACTCGTCACCCGCGGCTTTGCCGAGATGACGCGCTTCGGCTCAAGCCTCGGTGCGCGGCGCGAGACATTGACCGGGCTCTCGGGCCTCGGCGATCTGCTGTTGACCTGCGGCAGCCCGCAATCGCGCAATATGTCGCTCGGCATCGAGCTCGGACAGGGGCGAAGGCTCAAGGACGTGCTGAAGAAGCGCCTCACCGTCACCGAGGGCGTCTATACCGCGGGCGCGGTGGTGGAGATGGCGGCAGCGCGCGGCATCGACATGCCGATCGCGCAAGCCGTGCACGCGGTGATCTCGGGGCTGGCGACGGTCGACGAGGCGATCGAGGCGCTGCTTTCCCGCCCGCTCCGCGCCGAGGCCTAACGGGCCCCATGGACAGCCAGGCAGACGCGCAATAGCTTCAGGAGCAAGGGGACATCATGCTCTACGCGCTGATCTGCACCGACAAGCCGAATAGCCTTGCCCTACGCAAGGCGAACCGCCCTGAGCACCTCGCCTATCTCGAGGGCCTCGGCGAGACGCTGGTGTTTGCCGGTCCCTTCACCGAGGCCGACGGCGAAACCATGAACGGGAGCCTTTTGGTGATCGAGGCGGCCTCGCTTGAAGCCGCGCGCAAGATCGCCGCCGACGATCCGTTCGCTAGAGCCGGGCTCTTCGCCAGCGCCGATATCCGCACCTGGCTGTGGACCATCAACAATCCCGAAGAGGAGGAGTGAGCCGTTCCGCCGCTCTTTCCGCCATGGCCTATTGGCTGCTCAAATCAGAAGTCGAGACCTGGTCCTGGAACCAGCAGAAGGAGGCAGGCCGCAAGGGCGCGGAGTGGACCGGCGTGCGCAACTATCAGGCGCGCAACAACATGCGCGCGATGAAGGCGGGCGATCTCGGCTTCTTCTACCTTTCCGGCGCGGACAAGGCCGTCGTCGGCATCGTCAAGGTGATGAAAGAGGCCCACCCCGACTCGACCGACAGCTCTGGCCAATGGGAATGCGTCGATGTGGCTGCGCTGACCGACCTGCCCAAGCCCGTCACGCTCGCCGATATCAAGGCGAAGCCTAAGCTCAAGGACATGGTGCTGGTGAGGAATTCGCGCCTGTCGGTGCAGCCGGTGACGGAAGCCGAGTGGCGGGCGGTGTGCGCGATGGGCGGCATCAGCGATCCCCCTTCCAGCACAGTGCCGCAAGGTCGCGTCCTGGGCTAAAGTCGGGGCGATTGAACGAAGGGGGACATCATGAACTTCACGGGCGTGAATTATATCGCCATCATCATCGCCGCTCTGG
>DASYIU010000153.1:0-6374 GCA_035997285.1 Methyloceanibacter sp.
ACGCGCTCTATGTCATGCGCGACGGACTGAAGACCGCGTCGGGCATGGACGAGTCGGGCCACATGGACGCCATGGGTCTCGGATGGGTGGGCATGATGGCCAAGGACGACAGCCCGTTCATCCTGCAAAAGGCCGGCGGACTCCAGGGCACCTTCTGCTATATCGCGTTTGCGCCGACGCGGAACGCGGCGGTGTTCATCGCCATCAACAAATTCGACTTCAGCGCCGCGTTCACTATGGGTCAGTTCGCCAACGAGCTGCTCGCGACCCTTGGGCCACGCTAAGGCTTTTCGGACCTAATTTTCTGCCGGCGCCCATTCAAGTGGGCATTTAGGCAGCGTGGGAGGTCGCTTCCTCGGTCAAGACCGCGTACAGCGCGGCAGCATCCTTGGAAGCGCGCAGCTTCTCCACCGCCTGGCCCTCGCGCAAAAGCCGCGAGATGCGGGCGAGCGCCTTGAGATGGTCGGCCCCGGCCCCTTCGGGAGCCAGCAGCAGGAACACGACGTCTACGGGATCGCCGTCGACGGCGTCGAAGTCGATCGGCTCGGCAAGCCTGGCAAAGATGCCGACGATGCGCTTGAGCCCTGCGAACTTGCCGTGGGGAATGGCGATGCCCTGGCCGAGGCCGGTCGAGCCGAGCCGCTCGCGCTGCAACAGGACCTCGAAGATGTAACGCTCCTCGAGCCCGGTGAGCCGCGCGGCACGAGCCGAAAGGTCCTGCAAGAGCTGCTTCTTGTTCTTCACCTTGAGCGAGGGAACAATAGAATCGGCGGAGATGAAATCACCTAGATGCATCGACCTACCCATCCGATTAAGGCGGAGCGACCGGGCGGAACTTCCGCCTAGCGTCGCTTGCGCGCCTTTTTGCCCGCGGGATCGATCCAGCCGATATTGCCGTCCTCGCGACGGTAGACCACGTTGATCTCCCCGTGGCTTGCGTTGCGGAACACGACAAAAGGCTGATCGGCTAAATCCATCTGCATTACGGCGTCGCTGACCGCAATCTCGTGCACCACGGTCACGGCCTCGGCAATGATGATCGGATTGTCCTCATCTCGTTCCTCGTGCTCCTCTTGCGAGGCTTGAATGACATAGGAAGCGGCCGACGTCTGCTTGCGCGGCGTCTCGCCGTCGCCGTGCCGGTTGAGCCTCCGCTTATAGCGGCGCACTCGCTTCTCGAGCCGTTCGCAGGCAAGATCGGCGCTCTGATAGGCGTCAGGCGCCACGCCATGGGCCTCGAGTCTCATGCCCTGCCACAAATGGATCGTGCAGTTGGTACGGAAACCCCCGTGCTCCTTCTCGATGCGCACATGGCCTGTCGGCGCGCGCCCGATGAACTTCTCGACGGTTTGTACGACGCGCTCCTGGACGTAACTCCGCAACGCCTCTCCGACGTCCAGATTCTTTCCCGTGACTTGTATCGTCATTGCCCTAGGGAAGACTGTCGAAAGACCCTTCTTCACCCGCGCTTCCCGAGGCGCATGCCGCTTCTTGAGTGGGCCGACTTTTCGCCACGGCGAACTAACGCCCTGGGCCCAACTTCGTTCGGCCTCCACCGCGGGGCGGGAAGCTAGACCCCCACTCCCGAGGTGTCAAACCATCAATTTCGGGCTTGCCTCTTTACACGATTCGCGTTGCCGGCCAGGGCCTTAACAGAGCCTCACAGGCTTGCGCCGTGGGCGATGCGCTTCAGCCGCCGGCGCTGCACCGAGGAGGGAATGCGCAGCGCCTCGCGGTACTTCGCAACCGTCCGGCGCGCGATGTCGATGCCGTCGCCTTTCAGCCGCTCGACGATCTTGTCGTCGGACAGCACGTCGCTCACGGGCTCGGCCTCGATCATCTCGCGGATGCGATGGCGCACGGCCTCGGAGGAATGGGCATCGCCGTCTAACGTCGCGGCGATCGCCGAGGTGAAGAAATATTTGAGCTCGAACAGGCCGCGATTGGTCGCCATGTATTTGTTGGCGGTGACGCGGCTGACCGTCGATTCATGCATGGAGATGGCGTCAGCCACCGTCTTCAGGTTCAACGGCCGCAAATGCCGCACCCCGTGAGTGAAGAAGCCGTCCTGCTGGCGCACGATCTCCTGCGCCACCTTGAGGATGGTGCGGGCGCGCTGGTCCAGGCTCTTGACCAGCCAATTGGCGGTTTGCAGACAGTCGACGAGATAGGTCTTGTCCTCCTTGCGCGTCGTCGATTTGCAGACGGTGGCATAGTAGGACTGGTTGACGAGAACGCGCGGCAGGGTGTCGCTGTTCAGCTCGACATGAAAGGAGCTGTCGGGAAGCACGCGCACGAGCACGTCGGGCACGATCGGCTGCGAGGGGCTTGAGCCATATTTCAGCCCGGGCTTCGGATTGAGCCGCTTTACCTCCTGGATCATGTCGCAGAGGTCCTCGTCGGACACGCGCGCCGCGCGTTTCAGCGCCGGCAGGTCGTGAACGGCGAGGAGGTGCAGGTTCTCGATCAAGGCCGCCATCGCCGGGTCGCAGCGGTCCTGCTCCTTCAGCTGAAGCATCAGGCATTCGCGCAAGTCGCGGGCGAACACGCCGCACGGCTCGAAGCCCTGCATCACCTTCAGCGTCTCCTCGACGAGCTCGAGCGGGGCGCCGAGGAGATCGGCGAGCGCGGTCAGTTCGCCGCGCAAATAGCCGGCCTCGTCGGTCATGTCGATGAGGTGGTGGCCGATCAGCCGTCTTGGCGGATCGGCGAAGGCAAGCGCCAGCTGCTCGGCAAGATGGTGGCGAAGGGTCCTCTCCTCGGCCACATAAGCTTCGAGATTCGAATCCTCGTCGATGCCGGAGCGCGACCCTTGGGCGAGTGTGGCCCAGCCTGAGTCCTTGAGCACACCGGGAGAAAAGCCGTCGGCATCGGGAAAGACATCTTGCGGCTCGGCATCGAGGTCGTCGCTGCGCCCCTTGCCTGCCTCAAGCACCATCCATTCGCCGTCGTCGCCCGGCTCCGCCTCGCCCTCGGCAGGGAGACTCTCGCCCGAGGCGCCTGTTGCCTCAGGCCGCTCTCCCTCCTCCTTGAAGGCGGTCGCAGCGGGCTCGACGGCGGGCTCGCCCGCGACGGTAGCGGTCTCGTCGGGCTCGGCGCGCTCGAGCAGCGGATTGCGCTCGAGCTCGGCCTCGACGAAGATTGCCAGCTCCATGTTGGAAAGTTGCAGCAGCTTGATCGCCTGCTGCAGCTGTGGCGTCATCACCAAACTGTGGGACTGACGGAGCTCGAGCTTAGTGGTGATCGCCATTTATTCGAACTCACCCGCGATCAGCGGCTCAGATCCTGAACTGGTCGCCGAGATAGACGCGCCGCACGTCCTCGTTGTTGATGATCTCGTGGGCGGTGCCGTGGGTCAGCACCATGCCGTCGTGGATGATATAGGCGCGGCTGACCAGGTCGAGCGTCTCACGCACATTGTGATCGGTGATGAGCACGCCGATGCCGCGCTGGGTCAGATGCCGCACCAGCGCGCGGATGTCGTTGACGGCGATAGGGTCGATGCCGGCGAACGGCTCGTCGAGCAACATGAAAGACGGACGCGTGGCGAGCGCGCGGGCGATCTCGACGCGGCGGCGCTCACCGCCGGAAAGGCGCATGGCCGGCGAGGTCCGGAGCCGGGTGATGCGGAACTCCTCGAGCAGCGCGTCGAGCTGGAGTCGACGTTCGCGCTTATTGGGTTCGACCGTCTCGAGCACGGCGAGAATGTTCTCCTCCACGGTAAGCCCCCTGAAGATCGAGGCCTCCTGGGGCAGATAGCCGATGCCAAGCCGCGCCCGGCGGTACATCGGCAGCTTGGTCACGTCGCGGCCGTCAATCTTGATACAGCCCTCGTCGGCCGGGATCAGCCCCGTAATCATGTAGAACACGGTGGTCTTGCCGGCGCCGTTCGGCCCCAGCAGCCCGACCGCCTCGCCGCGGGAAACTTCGAGGCTGACGCCGCGGACCACGGTGCGCTTCTTGAAGCTCTTGACGACGGACGTAACGGTCAGCCGGCCAACGCCCGGATCGGAGCGAGGGCCTGGCGCATGGCTCGGCGGCGCCGCGGGAACGGCCACCCCCTGTGCGGCGACTGCTTGGCGGCCCGGGAACGACAGCAATTTGCCCACTGACCCCTTCCGCTCGTTCAGTTGAAGCTCCGGCCGGTTAACATTGCATAAAGTCCTTGGAGGGTGTCAGCGGCCAAAGCCGGGGACGAGCGGGAAAGGCGCCATATCGTCGGCCGGCTTGGTGGCCTTCGACGCCTCATCCTTTGCGCTCGCGTCCGTATCCTGCCCGTCGGCGGCAGGGCTCTCACTGCCTGACGCCTCGCTCGCAGCCGCCGCCTCTGGCGTCGCCCCAGCAGAGCTGGCATCGCCAGCTTTGGCGTCCCCAGGCTTGGCGGCAGCGTCTTCCTTCGGCATGAACAGCGCACGGATACGGCCCCCAGTGGCGGTATTGCCCGTGTTCTCGAACCGGCTCTCGTTGGTCTTCAGATCGATGACGAGACGGTCACCCTTTAGCACATTCTTGCCTTGCGTTAACACCACATTGCCGCCCACGGTTACCAGCTGCGACGGCACGTCGTAGATGGCCCAATCGCTGGTGGTCGTCTGGTCCTTGTCGCTGTTGATGACGACGTCGCCCTTGGCCTCGATCTTGGTGATCTGAGTGCCGTCGCCGCTCGCCGCCTCGCCCGCAGGCTTGACGTCTGCCACCTTGGTCGCAGGGGCAGCCTGGCCGGCGCCTTCCGTCTTGCCGCCGCCGGTGAGCTTGTCGCCGCCACCGACATAGTGGACGTCGAGCTGTTGGGCGCGCAGCGTCGTGGTGCCCTGCACGGCTTTCACATTGCCTGAGAAGGTCGCGTATTTCTGCTGGTCGTGCACCACGAGCAGGTCGGATTCGATATCGATCGGGTCCTTGGAGCTCTGCGACAACCCGCCGAAAGTATTGGTGAGGGTCTGCGCCGATAAAGGCGCGGCCAGCACGAGCGTGAGGCCGACGGCCGCCGCTCCGGCAAGTGCGCGGAACAGCGAAACCGACACTTTGCGCCGGAGCGTGCTCATTGCGGCATTTCCGGTAGCGGCGGCAATGCGTCAGCTTGCGGCTCAGTTGTCACCTCGGCCGCCCCGGTTGCCTCGGACGCGGCTCGTGCCTCGGGCGCCGAGTCAGCCGCTTGCGGTAGCACCCCCTTGGCTTTCGGCTTTTGTGGGAGGTCCTTCCCGTCCTTATCGTCGTCCGGCTTGACGAGGTGGACCATCACCTTGCCGCGGAAGACGAGAGTGTGCTCCCCGGAATGGAAGGTGAGCGCATTGGCCTTCACGTTGCCGTTGGTCAATTCGAAGTGAACCGGCCTATGCGAGCGGAGCGTTTGGTTTTTCATGTCGAGGCTCGCGTTCTTCAGCTCGCCGCTCACCCCCGAGCTCGTCGCCACGGTGATCTTTTCCTGCATCACCAGCCGTTCGGCCTCGCTGTTGAAGATGCCACGCACGGCCTCCATCCGCGACCAGCCGCCGTTGGCGCTCGACAGATCGGCCTTGATGGCGTGAAGCTTGATCATCTTCTGGTTCTTCATATCCTGATCGGCGTATTCGGCGCTCACCACATAGCTGCCGTTCTTCTTGTCGTTGCCTTGGAGCTTGGGATTGGTCATGCGCAAATTGCCGTCGGCGATCTGGATACCGCTGATGCTCGCGGTCAGGTCGCCGACACTGACGCTGAGCCGCGTGGAAATGAAATAGCAGGCAAGCACGAGGACGGCTAAAACCGGCAGGGCCTTGCGCAGGACGCCGACGACACGGCTATGCCGCTTGGCGCTGCGAAAGGCGCGCTCGCGCTCCTCGGCCGTGCGCAAGCGGTAGCGCCGGCCGCTGGGAACGAGATTCGCCTCTATTGTCATCTTTCCCGCCAAAGATTCGCAAGAAACCGGCACTCCTTGCCGGCCGGGGCTCAAGCTAGCCGCAGGACTTTGATGACATTGCGACGGCCAGAAGCCCCTTTGAGCCCTAATGGGCGAAGGGATCGATCTCGGACCATCCCCTGAGATCGAGCTCGACCCGCGCCGGAAGGAACTCGAAGCAGGCGCGCGCGAGCCCGTCACGCCCTTCACGCTTCAGCATAGCGTCGAGTTTCTCCCTTAGCGCGTGCAGATGCAACACATCGCTCGCGGCGTAATTGAGCTGCTCTGGGGTGAGCTGTGGCGCGCCCCAGTCTGAGGATTGCTGCTGCTTGGAGAGCTCGATGCCTAGGAGCTCCTTGCACAGGTCTTTGAGGCCGTGGCGGTCGGTGAAGGTGCGGGCGAGCTTGGAGGCCACCTTGGTGCAGTAGACCGGCCGCGGCATCACCCCGAAATAGTGTTTGAGCACGGCGATGTCGAAACGGCCGAAATGGAAGAT
>DASYIU010000154.1:0-4807 GCA_035997285.1 Methyloceanibacter sp.
GAGGAGATCACCGGAATGGTGGGAGCGGTCATGGTCATGGACGTTCCGTTAGAGGCTCGCCTTGAGAGGGTCAAGCGTTGCGCCCTCCTCCGCTCCCCTCCTTGCGGCGGGACTTTCCACTGTGAGCCCCCTCACAAACGAGGGGCAGGTGAACCGCCACATCCGGGCTTGAAACGAGGCTGGTGGAATTGCCGTATGGGCATAATATTTATGCCTATTAGGTTAATTCCCTTTCCATGGAGGATCTGTATGCCGAATCCAACCACCCGCATTCTTGTTACCTTCCTGCTCGACCGCACGAGCTCCATGGAGGCGATCCGCGACGATACGATCGGCGGATTCAACGCCTATCTCGAGGGTCTGAAAGGCGATGGTGCCGCGAATATCGAGTTCACGCTCGTCCAGTTCGACAGCATGAGCATCGACAAAATCTACGTCGCGGTCCCGATCGCCGATGTCGAGAAGCTCAGCCGCGACAGCTATCAGCCGCGGGCGTCGACGCCGCTGATCGATGCCGCCTAGAAAACCATCACCGCCGTCGAGGCCTCGCTGGTCGGTGCGCCCGCGGCCAAGGTGGTGATCTGCATCCAGACCGACGGCCAGGAGAACTCCTCGACCGAGCACAGCTGGAACGAGCTCAACGCGCTGCTGAAGGAAAAGGCCGCGCTCGGCTGGCAGTTCAACTTCATGGGCGTCGGCATCGACGCTTACGATCAAGGCGCCCGCATGGGCATTGCCCCTGCCGCGACCGTGGCCTACGACCATCGGGACCCTCAAGCCACGCGCGCGGTGTTCGCGGCGAGCGCGGAGAATACACGAGACTATGCACTCGGGAGATGCGCACGCCCGGTCTATGCGGAGAAGCAGAAACGTGCCGCCGGTGACCGCTACGCCCCGGCCGGCTCCTCGGCCGGCTCGACTTCCGCCAAGTCGTCAAAGTGGGAGTTGAAGAAGGGCATCGTCGACGATATCAATTTGTAGTGGGCCGCCGCTCGAGATACGCAAGTCCATTCGGCGCCTCGGTGAGCGTGGCTCTCGCCGAGGCGCGGATGACCCAGACGGACCTCGCCGCCAAGACCGGGCGCTCGACGGCCTACGTCAACCAGCTCATCACCGGCCACAAGAAGCCGTCGCCCGAATGGGTCGATCTCATCGCCGACACGCTCAATCTGTCGCCGCGAGATAGACAGGCGCTGCATGTCGCCGCCGCCAAGCAACACGGCTTCAAGCTCGACCTGACCAAGAAATGAGCCGGCGGGCGGGGCTGCCCCGTGGCGCGACGGGCTTGGAATCTACGTAATCCAAACACTTATGATGCGTTCAAGTTCTTGTGATCGGGCTCTTTGCTTGCACGGGGACCTGCCTGCCCCCACATTTGCCGCGCCGAGGGAGGGTCGGCATAAGGAGATGAAAATGCCTGACCCCGTCATGACCATGTCGGAAGCGACCCCAAAGACCATGCCCCAAGCGACCTCCAAGTCCATGCTGCCTCGCGCCCTCTTTGCGGGGGCCGCGCTCGCTCTCACCTTTGGTATTTTTGCCTCGACGGCCCCTGCCGGGGCGGCGCCGATGCACGCCCTCCGGGGCCTTGCCAGCCCGGGCCTCCAGGTCGAGGAAGCGGGCTATAGGCGCGCCAAGAGGTACCGCCCGTTCTTCGGCTCAGACTATTACGTCGCTCAAGGCTATGATGTCCGCGCCTACGCGTGCTGCGCCAGGCAGAGCGACGAGATCCGCGAGCTGCAGCGGCTCTTCCCCTCGACCAACTGGCCGCCGAGCGACCGTTATTACGATCGTTATTAGACGTCAGCCGTTCTTTCCGGATTTTTAGAAAATTCGGCGCATTTTGCTCTCTCCGTCCTGACGGTTCCTAGAGGGGTTGCGTGGCATAGGTTTTCCACGCCGCCGGAGCCCGAGAGATCAAGGTTCGGGGCACCCCCCGAGCGGCCAGGGAGACTGAAATGCGTCGACTTCTCTTGAGCACTTGCGCCTTTTGTACCTTTGGACTATTCGCGGCTTTCGCCACGGCCAACGCTGGCTCGCTGTCGGTGCTGGCCGGCACGAGCTACGCCGTGCCGGTCGAGCAGGCCGGCAATCTGGGCCGGCCGGACCTCGGTACCGCGGTCTTAGGCTATGGCGACCGTGTCGATGGCGATCTCAGCTACAACGATGGCCCCGAGAGCTTCCTGCACGAGCCACAGACCGCGGGCGCCGACGAGACGCGCGAGCTGCAAAGGATGTTTCCATCCTCTGCCTGGCCGCCAAGCATGCGCTACTAGCCACTCATTCCGATCCGATAAGGAGACTTCCAGAATGCGTCACTCTTCCATCAAAGCGGGCGCGCTTGCGCTCGTCCTTGGCGGCTTCGCCTTCGCCGGCCAGGCTTTTGCCCTTTTGCCGCTTCCGATCGATAGCGCGGCACCCCTCGCCATTCCCGTCACCGACCAGGAGGAGCAGGCCGTCGAGCAGCATCTGAACGCCGACGAGGTGCCGGCGCAGCCGGAAGGCGGCGCCCCACAGCAGAACGCCACCGAGCACCCTGCCGCGAGCAGCGGCACCGGCGACGTCGAGGAGAAGGAGCTGCAGAACGCGTTCCCTTCGACCGATTGGCCGAAGAAATAAGCTTGCTCATTACAGATCATGTACGCGCCGAGCCTCGGGCGACCCCGGGGCTCGCGCCATTTTAGCAAAAGAAATTAGGCCGCGTCGGCGTCCTCGAGCTCGCGGGACAACGCCGGGCTCATGGGCTGCGGCTTGCCGAAGACGTGGCCTTGCGCCAGCTCTACGCCATAGTCGAGGAGCTTCGCCACCGTGCTCTCGTCCTCGATCTTCTCCACGATCAGCTTGAGATCGAAACCTTCGAGATAGCGCTTCAGGTCGGCGGCGGCGAGGCTTGCGCCTCCCTCCTCCATGCCGCGCAGGAAGGTCTTCGCCTCGATCTTGACGAAGCGGAAGTGGCGGTCGCGAAGCCCCATGAAATCGACGTCGAGGTCGGCGACATGGTCGAGGCAGAAGCCGTAGCCGAGCGCGCCGAGCGTATCGAGAGAGCCGAGCTCGGCAGGCCCAAGGGCAAGAATCGCGGGCTGGCTCACCTCGAAAGTGAGGCTCTCGCTCAAGCTGCTGTTCTCCTCCATGAACTCGACCAGCTCGGGGAAGAACTCGGGATCGAGCAGGGTCTGGACCGAGATGTTGCAGAAGATGCCCTTGATCCTCGAGTCCGCGTTCAGCCGCCTTAGCACCTGCACGCTCTTCACGAGCAGCACATTGTCGATGAGGGGCATCATGCCGGAGCCCTCGGCCACGGGCAGATAGGCGGCGGGAAGGATCAGATCGTCGGCCTTGGTCCTGATGCGGGTGAACGCCTCGTAATAGTGGGGGCGCCGCTCCGGGAGCATCACGGTCGGCTGCAAATAAAGGTCGACGCGGCCTTCCTCGATGGCATGGGCAATGACCTCCAGCATTTCGTCGTCGCCGACACGCTGATGGGCTCCGCTGGCGGCGCTCTCTTGCTCGAGCGGGACGATATCCTTGTCCGGCTCGGCAAGCTCGACGATCTCCTCCTCGTCCTCGACCTCGAAAACCGTCAGAGTCTCGGCTGGGGTATCACCCAAGAATTCTTGCTTGGCGATCGGGGCTGAAGGCCCTGGCGCTGTGGCAGGGGCTTCCCTCGCCGCTGCGGAAGCTGCGGAGGCGGCCGCCATATCGCGGGAAAGCTGCTTGATCACGCCTTCTAGAGCCCGGAGGTCGTTGGCGATCTTGTCGCGCTGATTCCTCGCCTCGCCTTCCAGGTCGGCGCGCAGGCCTTCGATCCTGGTATGCACCTCCTCGAACTCCGCGGCGAACTGGTCGAAGCGGGCGAGCCCGCCCACGGTCTCGTTAGATCCATAGTCGGCGACGGCTTGATCGAGCCGCTCGACGCGATCGTTGAGGAGGTCGAGGCGGGCCACGTCGTCCTCGACCCGGTCTATACGTTGCAGGTCGCCGTCGATGATCTCGAGCGCTTCCTCGAGCTCGTTCAAGCGGTCGGTGACGGGGGCCGAGCGGGTCGCGCGGGTGACCATGAGATAGGAGGCGGCCGTGACCATGTAGAGCGAGGCGGCGGCGATCAGTGCCGGAATCTGGGCGATGCCGGAGTGAATGATGAGTCCCGCCGCAAATGCCGCCGCCGTAACGGCCATAGCGATCAGGACGACCAAGTCGAGCATGGCCAGCCCTCCTCCTGAGGAAGCGCTCCGCCTACAGGCCATGGTGATAGCGTCACGCACCTCGGTCCACCCTCTCGCAAAAATCATGCGGCGACAGGCCCCTGCAAGGCAACAGCAATTTGGCAACCTGTGGGGATTTTGATAGCAGCCAAGAGAGGCGAGGCCAAGGCTAAGAGCCTCAGCGCAGCCCCTTCAGAAGATGCGCGAGCTTGCCCGCGATGGCGGCAATGAGCGCCTCCGAGATGACCAGGGCCGGGGCCAGCACCAGCGTGTCGCCTACCACGCGGATTACGAGGTTCTCGTCGAAGAAGGCGGCGTCGAGCGCACGTGCCCCACGCAAGCCTGGCGCGCCGTCGACAGGGGCAAGGTCGATACCGGCAGCAAGGCCGACGGTCCTGATGTCGACCACATGGGGGAAGCCTTTGAGCCCGTGCACGGCATCGGCGAAAACGGGCTCGAACGCGCGCGCCCGTTCGAACAGCCCCTCGTCGCGATAAAGATCGAGCGCGGCATTGGCGGCGGCAACCCCAAGCGGATGACCCGAATAGGTGAAGCCATGGGCGAGCTCGGGCACATGCTCGGGGCCTTGCATGAAGGCTTCGTGG
>DASYIU010000155.1:0-4688 GCA_035997285.1 Methyloceanibacter sp.
GATCGAAATAGGGGGCTTGTCTCGGTGCGGGCTGGTCCATGGGAAGTCGTGCAGAGCTTAGCACATGGGTCTTTTATGCTTCGCTAGCAAGCAAAGCTTTGAGGCGATAGAGGGCTTCGAGCGCCTCCTTGGGCGTCATGGCGTCGGGGGCGAGCGCGGCGACAGCCGCTTCGAGTCGCGAGGCCGCCTCGGGCTCAAGGACGGCCGCTCCCTTTGCCGCCCTGAACAGCGGCAGGTCGTCTGCGAGGTCCGCGGGCTTCGGCCGCCCGTCGGCCTTCTCCAGAGCGCTCAACACCTCGCCGGCTCGCGTCAAGACCGGGCCCGGCAGGCCGGCAAGCTTCGCCACGTGAATGCCATAGGAGCGGTCGGCCGCCCCCTGCACCACTCGGTAGAGGAACACGATCTCGTCGCGCCATTCCTTCACCTCGACCGTGGCGTTGGCCGCGCCGGGGAGCTTATCGGCGAGCGCGGTCAGCTCATGATAGTGGGTCGCGAACAGGACGCGGGAGCGGTTCACCTCATGCAGATATTCGAGCGTAGCCCAAGCGATGGACAGCCCGTCGAAGGTCGCCGTGCCCCGCCCGATCTCGTCCAGCACGACGAAGGAGCGCGCGCTCGCCTGATTGAGGATCGAGGCGGTCTCGACCATCTCGACCATGAAGGTCGAGCGGCCACGCGCGAGATCGTCGGCAGCACCGACGCGGCTGAATAGGCGATCGACGATGCCGATATGGGCGCTTCGCGCCGGCACGAAGGAACCTGACTGCGCCAGCACGACGATCAGCGCGTTCTGGCGAAGAAAGGTCGACTTGCCCGCCATGTTGGGGCCAGTCACCACCAGGAGGCGCGTGCCGGCGCCGGTGCCGTCGTCGCCGAGCTGGCAGTCGTTGCCGACGAAGCTTGCGCCGTCGGTGCGCCGTAAGGTCTGCTCGACCGTCGGATGGCGCCCCTCCTCGACGGCAAAGACAAGGCTCACGTCGATCTTGGGGCGCACATAGACCTGCTGGCTCGCCAGCTCCGCGAACCCCGCATAGTGATCAAGCTCGGCCAGAGCGGCGCTTGCCGCCGACAACGTCCCTTGCTCGGCGAGCACGTCGCGGCTCAGCCTGGCGAAGAGATGGAGTTCGAGCGCCAACGCCCGGTCGGCGGCTTGCGTGATGCGCGCCTCGAGCTCGGCAAGCTCCGGCGTTGAAAAGCGGACGACATTGGCGAGGGTCTGGCGGTGGATGAAGGTCTCGACATGCGGCGGCTTGCTCAAGGCGGCGCCATTGGTCGCCGTGACCTCGACGAAATAGCCCAGCACATTGTTGTGGCGCACCTTCAGCGACTTGATGGCGGTGGCGTCGGCGTAGGTCGCCTGCAAGCCGGCAATGACCTGGCGGCTTCCGTCGCGCAAGCTCCGGTGCTCGTCGAGATCTTTGCTGAAACCATCGGCGATGAAGTCTCCGTCGCGGGCATTGACCGGCAGGTTCTCGCCAAGCGCTGCCGACAGAGCCGCTTCGATGCTGGCAGGCGCCAATTCGAGGCGCTCGACGATGCTCGCCAGCTCCTGCGGCAGGCCGAGAGCGGCGCCCGCGTGAGCGAGGCTTCTGGCAAGGGCGTGGGCCGAGGCAATGGCATCGCGCACGGCGCCGAGATCGCGGGGACCGCCTCGCCCCAAGGCAAGCCGGCCAAGCGCGCGGGCGAGGTCGGGCGCGGCCTTCAGCTCCTCCCTGAGCGCCTGGCGCAAGCGCGGCTCCTCGCAAAGATAGGCGACCGCATCGAGGCGCGCATTCACCGCTGCCGCATCGGTCAACGGGCTGCCGAGCCGGCTGGCAAGCTCGCGCGCGCCGGCGGCGGTGACGGTGCGGTCAATGGCCGCCAGCAGACTTCCGGCGCGGGCGCCCTGGTTCGAGCGGACAAGCTCGAGATTGGCGCGGGTGGCGGCATCGATGACCAGCAGGCTGCCGGGACCCTCTTTGCGCGGCGCACGCAGAAGCGGCGCTTTGCCGACCTGGGTGATCTCCACATAGGTCAGCAGCCCACCAAGGGCGGCGAGCTCAGGCTTGGTGAACTCGCCGAAGGCATCAAGTGCGGCGACGCCGAGACGGCTCTTCAACGCCCGCTCGCCACGAACGGAATCGAAATGGGCGCGGGGGCAGGGCGTCAGCGCCGCCCCCGCCTCCTCGATCAGGCGGCGAAGCTCGGCCACCCCCGCGCTATCGTCGCCGACCAGAACCTCGCCGGGCTTGAGCCGCGCAAGCTCGCCCGCAAGATCGCTCAAGCGCACCGACGAAGCGATCAGCTCGCCGGTCGAGATATCGAGAGAGGCGAGCGCGTAAGCGGGCTCGCTGCCCTCCTTTCCGGCCGCGCGGAACAAGGCGGTGAGGAAATTGTGGGAGCGCGCGTCGAGGAGGGTCTCCTCGGTGAGGGTGCCAGGCGTGACGAGGCGAACCACGTCGCGGCGCACCACGGCCTTGGGTCCGCGCTTCCTCGCTTCGGCAGGGTCCTCGATCTGCTCGCAGACGGCGACGCGATGGCCCTGGGCGATCAGACGTTGGAGGTAGTCGTCTGCCGCATGCACCGGCACACCGCACATAGGAATGTCGGCGCCCAGATGCTTGCCGCGCTTGGTGAGCGCGATGCCGAGCGCGCATGAGGCGATTTCGGCATCCTCGAAGAACAGCTCGTAGAAATCGCCCATGCGGTAGAACAGGAGGCAGTCGGCATTGGCCGACTTGATCTCCAGATATTGGGCGATCATGGGGGTGGCGAGTGGCGCCGCGTCGCTGCGGTTAGCGCTTGCGGCACCGGTCCCCGGGGCGCCAGCTTCTCCGGCCCTCGTCTCCGTCTCGGCCATGGTCAAGGGTGGTAGCTTCTCCGTCCCGCCCGCACAAGGCCACCCCTTTGCCGAGCTCTGGGAAAGGACTTTTCCGGGGGCAGGCCCTCCTCTAGGGTGCGCCCGGCTTGGCATAAGGAGATTTCGTCATCATCCGTCCGTCCAAACGCACCCCTGATGCGCTTCGTCCGATCAGCTTCGAGCGCGCTTTGTCACGGCATGCCGAAGGGTCGTGCCTCGTCCGCTTCGGCGACACCCATGTGCTGTGCACGGCAACCGCCGGCGAGCCCGTGCCGCCATGGCTCAAAGGCTCGGGCCGCGGCTGGGTCACCGCCGAATACGGCATGCTGCCCCGCGCCACTAACGAGCGGACGCGGCGGGAGGCGGCGGCGGGCAAGCAATCGGGCCGCACCCAGGAGATCCAGCGCCTGATCGGCCGCTCGCTCCGCGCGGTCACCGATCTTGCCGCGCTCGGCGAGAAGCAGATCATCGTCGATTGCGACGTGCTCCAGGCCGATGGCGGCACGCGCACGGCATCGATCACCGGCGCCTGGGTTGCGCTCCATGACGCGCTGGCCTGGATGAAAGCGCGCAACATGATCAAGAATGGGGCGCTGCGCGATCATGTCGCCGCCGTCTCGTGCGGGCTTTATGGCGGCGAGGCGGTCCTCGATCTCGACTATGCCGAGGATTCGGAGGCGCAAGCCGACGCGAATTTCGTGATGACCGGGTCCGGCGGCATCGTCGAGGTACAGGGCACGGCCGAGACGGAGCCCTTCAGCCAGGAAAAGTTCGACCAGCTGATGGCCCTCGCCCGCCGCGGCATCGCCGAGCTCGTGCAATTGCAGAAGATCACCGTCGCTTAAGCCATGATGGGTGACCTCAAGCGCGGCGACAGGATCGTCATCGCGACCCACAACGAGGGCAAGGCGAGCGAGCTCGCCGAGCTTTTCGCGCCGCTCGGCATCGAGACCGTCTCGGCGGGTGTGCTTGGACTGACGGAGCCAGAAGAAACCGGCGAGAGCTTCGCCGAGAACGCCAAGATCAAGGCCGAAGCTGCCGCGGCGGCCTCCGGCATGCTGGCCGTCGCCGACGATTCAGGACTGGAGGTGGCAGCCCTTGGCGGGGAGCCCGGCATCCACTCGGCGCGGTGGGCCGGTCCCAACAAGGATTTTCGTCTCGCCATGGAGCGCATCAATCGTGAGCTTGAGGCGACTGGCTCTAGCGACCGGCGCGCCAATTTCACCTGTGCGCTCGCCTTGGCACGGCCGGCCGGGAAGACGCTGGTCTTCATGGGCAAAGTCAATGGGACGCTGGTCTGGCCGCCGCGTGGAATCAGGGGTTTCGGCTATGATCCGATCTTCGTCCCCGACGGCCATGCCGAGACCTTCGGCGAGATGGACCCCGCTCTGAAGAATGAGATGTCGCATCGCATGCACGCTTTCGAGAAATTGATCCTGTCGATGTATGAAGTTGAAGATGACCATGCGGATTAGGCGGAGGCAGAGCGATCCCGCGCGCTCCCCGCTCCCCCCTTGTGGGGGAGCACGCTCGCGCATTTCGCGCGAGCGGAGGGGGTTGGACGGCGAGTCAGAGGCTTCGACCCCCCTCCCTATCCCTCCCCCACAGGGGGGAAGGGGAGAGTTTGCCGCGGTGCATTTCCCTCACATTGAAGTCGGCACTTCGGAGGCGCCGTTTGGGGTCTACGTGCATTGGCCGTTCTGCCGCGCCAAATGCCCTTATTGCGACTTCAACTCCCATGTCCGCCATGGCGGCGTCGACGAGGCACGGTTCCTCGCCGCTTATCTCGGAGAGCTTGACCATTTCGCGTCGCTTGCACCTGCGCGCAGCGTGGCAAGCATCTTCTTCG
>DASYIU010000156.1:0-4340 GCA_035997285.1 Methyloceanibacter sp.
GGCGGCATATCGACCACGAGCACGTCGAGCTCGCCCCAGGCCACGTCCTTCAGCATCTGCGAGAGCGCCGACATGACCATGGGGCCGCGCCAGATCATCGGCGTCTCCTCATCGACGAGGAAGCCCATGGACATCACCTTCAAGCCATAGGCGCGCATGGGCTCGAGCTTGTTGCCGGCAACCTGTTGCGGCTGCCCTTTGAGCCCCAAGAGCCGCGGCATCGAGGGCCCGTAGATGTCGGCGTCGAGCACGCCGACGCTCAAGCCCCGCTCCTTCAGCGCCAGCGCGAAATTGACCGCGGTGGTCGACTTGCCGACGCCGCCCTTGCCCGAGGCGACGGCGACGATATGGGCCACGCCGGGCACGCCGCCGGGGCGATGCCGTGCATCGCGCGCTGCACCGGGCCGGGTGAAGGGAGAGCCTTGCGGGGGCTCGGCGCCTTTGCCGTTGCCGCCCGCACCACGCTGCCCACCAGGGGCGCGGTCGGCGGTCAGCGTCACGGCGACCGCCTCCACCCCCGGCACACCGGCGACGGCCTTTTCGGCGGCCTGGCGCAAGGCCTCAAGCTCGCCGGCGCGGGCCGGATCCACGGAAATGGCGAAATAGACCTTGGCCTTGTTGATGACGATCTCTGAGACGAGGCCGAGCGAGACGATGTCCTCTCTGAGATCCGGGCCTTTGACGTGCTTCAGCGCTTCGATCACGCGGGCCTTGGTCACGGGTGCGGGCATTGCGGATATGTATGCCTGCTTCGCCTCAACACCAACTGTCTAATTCCAGTGCCGAGGCGGGCGGAGAGCAAGGCTCAAGGCACCCAGCAACCTGCGCCCGCGCATGTCTTGAGCCGGTCATTGAGGCTGCGCAGCGGCGCAAGATCGTTGGCATAGGCGGGGTTGGCCGCTTCGTTATTCAGCTCGTGGGGGTCGGCGGCAAGGTCGAACAGCTCCTCGAAGCCGCTGTCGTATTTCACGTATTTCCGCGTGACCGTGCGCGTCCCGGTAAAGCGGTTGTGGGGCATTTGAAAGCGGTTGATCGGACTCTGCAGAAGAATGGCGCTTCGCCACGGAGCGTTGGCGTCGGCAAAGAGCGGCGCCAGTGACCGTCCGTCGAGAACCAGGCCGGGCGAGGCGCCGGCAAGGTCAACGATGGTCGCGGCTACGGCTGCGCCCGGGTCTCGTTCTTCGGAAGGCCGGGGCCGCTCATCACCAGCGGTACCTTGATCGCTTCCTCGTAGGCCGCGGACTTGCCGATCAGCCGATGCTCGCCAAAGAGAAATCCACTATGGGCACGACGTAGGCGACGAGGCGCTCCAGGCCGTGGCCGGCGAGGCGGCACGACACGGAGCAATCGTCGGACGTTTAGGGGAGATGAATTCAGGCGTGCTTCTCCGAGGATGTGATCTCTCTGGAGCCGTAGAGGTCGTGAAAGATTTGCGGGAGCGCCTTGCTCGGCTGAGAATTCCCTCACGGGATGGGATATTGGGTTTGACCTGTAGCCTCGGCGCCAGTGAGTTCGAGCTTGGCGACAGCGTTGACGATCTGATGAAACGCTCGGATCTCGCGCTTTATCGAGCCAAGGACGAGGGCAGAAACCGAATAGCGACGCCTCCGACGGGCGCTTGGCTCAGTCAAAGACCACGCCAATCAGTCAGCCTTTTCCGCTCGATCGGTCGCCAACCTGCACCAGCCAATGAGGCGCCTGAAAGGAGAAAGGGCCAGCCGCCGAGCGATGCTGTGCTGGCGCGCATTTGCGTGGTCGTCGATCTTTGGTCGAATACGGTCTCAGCGAAGAAGGGGCCGCACAAGTCATGATGCGGCGGATGATTGCTGCCGGTGTTTCGGCCCCAAAGATGGGAACGGCGCCGACCGGCTGGAAGCGTCTGTTGGCTTGGAGAGCCGATTTCCAAAATGGGCTTATGGGCGATGAGTCCAAACGCGAGTTTGAGAATTTTGCCGCATCCATCGAGTCGATTCCACCGCATCAGCGCGTAGAACGCGTCTTGGAGGAGGGGCTATGGAATCGCCGTCATGGCCCGCGCGGCGCGGCTCCGCGCCCCACGCTTTCGCAAAGCGGAGCGGGCGGTTGACCAAAGGTTGGCTTGAAGCCACCCCGACCTAGCGTCCCACGCCCGACACAATTTCGCCCTCAGATAGAAGTGGGTCGGGGTCTGCGGGGCTTGGTCGGCTTCGAGTAACTGATAAATGTTGCGCTTGGTCAGCGGGCTCGTCCGCGCCTGCGAGTTCTTTCTCACCTGCCCTTATTGGGCCGCCCGTTTCCTGTTCGGCACCTTCATCTTCAATCCGCGCCTCGGGCGGCTTCGGTTCATCGTCGCCCCGGCCATGCTTTATGTGCTGTTCGCGCTGCTGCTCACTTATGTCTACGCCCCGATCAGGGGCGCTGTCGGGCAGATCTGGATGGCGAAGGTGCTGAGCTATGCCGACGAGCGCTCGCTCGGCACCGCCATCTACGACGTGAAGGGCCGCTTCGTCGGCATCTTCGACCCGATCCTCGATAGCGAGGAGGACTTCAACTATACCGGGCGGCCGATCGCGCTCCCCGACTACATCGCCTATCCCGACCATAAATCGCTGCATGTGGGCGAGGTGCCGGAGGACTACTGGCAGTGCCTCGCCTACCAGGAGGACCGCCATCTCGGCGGCCTGATCAACCCGTTCGGCATCGACCTTTACGGCGTGCTCAAGATCCCCGTCTCCACGGTGACGCGCACGTTCCGTTATGGATGGCCCAGTCTCGGCGTCGGCGGCTCGACGCTCTCCATGCAGCTCGCCCGCATCTTCTTCAAGACGCCGCCCAGCGCCAACGAGACGGCTACCAAGAAGCTGTCGCGCAAGCTGAAGGAATGGTGGCTCGGGCCAGTGATCCAATGGCAGCTGACGAGAGGCGGCGATCCCACGCTGCTCAAGCGCTGGGCCGCCAACCATTTCCCCCTCGCCCAGCGCACCGGCGGCCAGGAGCTTTACGGCGTCGAGCAGACCAGCCTCATCCTGTTCGGCAAGGCCGCCAGCGGCCTGAGCCGGACAGAGCAGTACGTCCTTGCGGCGGCGGTCAACCAGCCGGTGATGCTGATCGGCGGCAGCGAGGCGCTCGACAAGCTGCGGCAAGCGACGTGGAAGCGCGTCGCCGGCTCGCGCGCCAAGAGCTGCGCCACTGCGCTCATTGCCGATCCCGGCGAGCGGGCCCGGGTGGTCGCCGAGCTTCAGCATCTGGCAGAGGCGCCCCCTGATCCGAAGCCGATGCCAGGCACCGAGGAGGCCCTTGCCGGTTTATCGCAAGTGAGCGCCGGCCGCGTCGGCGCCAACCCCGTGTTCCGCTCCAACGCGCTTCTGGCGTCGGTCAAATATGGCGTGCGCGAGGAGCTCACGCGCCGCTTCGGCTTCGGTTGGCGCGGCAAGGTGAGCGCCGTGCATCTGACGCTCGACGCCGCCGACAATTTCCGGTTTCGCGAGCGGGAGAAAGGGGCGCTGGCGCTGCTCGATGCGCGCTTCAAGGGGAACCTCGATCCCCACTACGCCCTCGATCTCAGTTCGGTGGGTGAAGATCAAGGGCCGGCGGCGGTCAAGCTCCCCGACGTGATCATCGCCGCCGCCGACGATAAGGGCCACCTGGTCCGCTATTTCGAGTCGAATTTCAACGCCGCCTATTTCGGCTCTGCCGCGGCGCGTGACGGGGCGACCGGGCACTACGAGCCGGCCCACGAAGAGCGCGCCATCGCCTCGCTCGGCAAGATCCTGGCGGCGGTGGCGATCGCCAATCAGGCACGCGACACTCCCTCCTCGCTGTGGGTCGACACCAAGGCTCCCGCCACGGGGCTCGAAGCCTGCGGCCATGGCAAGGAGCGGCGCCTTCGCACGGCGCGCGTGACCTTCGCCTGCTCGCTCAACACGCCGCTCGAATGGCGCACCTCTCATGTGCCCCTTAGCGAGCTGGAACGGCTGGTGCACGGCTTTGGCATCACCCTGGTCGATCCCGTCACCTCGGCCGCCAATCTCGCCAAGAGCATAGTGGTCGGCCAGGTCGCGGCGAGCCCGCGCACGGTGCACCGCCTGGCTGGCTCTGTGCTTGCGGCGCTTTCCGGCAACGCCGATAAGCCGGTTATGCTGCCCACGCTGGTCTCAAGCCTCACTCTGAGCGAGAGCGATGCGGGCGATGCCGAGATCGGGTCCGGCGCCATCGTGCCGAACACGCTGGTGAAGCCTCAGTCGAGCGAGCTGCTCGGCGCCTTTCTGCAAAGCCCACTCTGCTACACTCACGGCACGCTCAAGCGCCTGTCGGACTGGTGCGCCGACCGCCACAAGGGTGTGGCGCTTCATTTTGCCAAG
>DASYIU010000157.1:0-6423 GCA_035997285.1 Methyloceanibacter sp.
GCATGCTCCGTGCTCCAGACGCGACGGCCGGCAGCCTCTCGAAGGGGCCGGAACGCCAGTCGCGGTGCGCCACCTTCTAGCCGCGCAAGTCCGGCATCGGCAAGGCCGCATATTATGACCTGGCCGCCAGAGCCCGATCCCGCGGCGTAATCCGGGCGGACAGGCTTACTCCGACACGGCCTCTTCGTCGCCATTCTCGTCTGGAATGTGCTCGACCGAGACCACGCGCTCGCCCTCGGCGGTGTCGAACACGATCACCCCTTGCGTCGAGCGGCCCACGATGGAGATGCCCTCCACCGGCACGCGAATGAGCTGGCCACCGTCGGTGACGAGCATGATCTGATCGGTCTCCTCGACGGGGAACGACGCGATCAGCTTGCCGTTGCGCTGATTGACCACCATGGCGATGATGCCTTTGCCGCCGCGCCCGGAGATGCGGTACTCGTAAGCCGACGTTCGCTTGCCGTAGCCGTTCTCGGACACGGTCAGCACGAACTCCTCGTGGGCGCTGAGCTCGGCGTAACGTTCAGGACTCAGCACCACCGTCTCCTGGCTGTCACCTTCGGCTTCCATGTCCTGCTCAACCTCGGCGCCGCCCCGGCGGATGGTATTGGCCTGACGGATATAGGCGGCACGCTCGGCGGGGTCGGCCTTGATATGAGCGAGGATAGCCATGGAAATCACCTGGTCCGCACCCTCGAGCTTGATGCCGCGCACGCCCGCCGATTCGCGGCCCTTGAACACGCGCACCTCGGTTGTCGGAAAGCGGATCGCCTGACCTTCGGCCGAGGTGAGCAGCACGTCCTGCTGCTCGTTGCACACCTGCACGCCGATGATGCGGTCGGTGCCCTCGAGCTTCATGGCGATCTTGCCGTTCTGGCGCACCTCGATGAAGTCGGACAGCTTGTTGCGCCTGACCGTGCCGCCATTGGTGGCGAACATCACGTCGAGCTTGGCCCAGGACGCTTCGTCCTCGGGCAGCGGCAGGATGGTGGTGATGGTCTCGTCCTTGTCGAGCGGCAGAAGATTGACGAGCGCCTTGCCGCGCGCCTGGGGCGCTGCCAGCGGCAGCCGCCACACCGTCATCTTGTAGGCCATGCCGCGGGAGGAGAAGAACAGGACCGGGGTGTGGGTGTTGGCGATGAAGATGCGGGAGACGAAATCCTCCTCTCGCGTCGCCATGCCGGCGCGGCCTTTGCCGCCGCGGCGCTGGGCGCGGTAGGCCGAAAGCGGCACGCGCTTAATGTAGCCCTTGTGGCTGACGGTGACGACCATGTCCTCGCGCTGGATCAGGTCCTCGTCCTCGACCTCGCCTTCCATCTCGAGGATCTCGGTGCGGCGCGGGGTGCCGAACTCGGCCTTTATTGCCGTGAGCTCGTCCTTGACGATGGCGACGATGCGGGCGCGGCTGCGCAGGATGTCGAGATAGTCGGCAATCTCGACCCCAAGCTTCTTCAGCTCATCACCGACCTCGTCGCGGCCGAGCGCGGTGAGGCGCTGCAGGCGGAGATCGAGGATGGCGCGGGCCTGCTCCTCGGAAAGCCGGTAGGTGCCTTTGGCCGACACCTTGTGGCGGGGATCGGCGATCAGCTCGACGAGCGCGACCACGTCCTTGGCTGGCCAATCGCGCGCCATCAGCTGCTCCCGTGCCGAGGCCGGGTCCGGCGCGCGGCGAATAAGCGCGATGACCTCGTCGATATTGGCCACAGCGATGGCCAGACCGACCAGGACGTGCGCCCGGTCGCGCGCCTTCCTCAGGAGGAACTTGATGCGGCGCCCGACCACTTCCTCGCGAAACTCGGTGAAGGCGCGGACCAGGTCCTTGAGGTTCATCTGCTCCGGCTTGCCGCCGGTGAGCGCCACCATGTTGCAGCCAAACGTGCTCTGCAGCGGCGAGAAGCGGTAAAGCTGGTTCAGCACCACATCGGCCATGGCATCGCGCTTCAGCTCGACCACCACGCGCATGCCCTCGCGATCGGACTCGTCGCGGATATCGGCGATGCCCTCGATCTTCTTCTCGCGCACCAGCTCGGCGATTCTCTCCACCATCGATGCCTTGTTTACCTGATAGGGAATCTCGGTGATGACCAGGGCCTCGCGCTCCTTGCGGATAGTTTCGGTGGCGACGCGGCCGCGCATGAGGATCGAGCCGCGGCCCTTGTGATAGGCGGAGCGGATGCCGGTGCGGCCGAGGATCAGCCCGCCGGTGGGAAAGTCGGGGCCCGGGATAAGCTCGGCGAGCTCGCCGACGCCGAGCGCCGGATTGTCGAGATAGGCGATGCAAGCATCGATCACCTCGCCGAGATTGTGGGGCGGCATGTTGGTAGCCATGCCGACGGCAATGCCGCCGGCGCCGTTGACGAGGAGGTTGGGGAACTTCGCCGGCAGGACCACCGGCTCCTGCTCGCGGCCGTCGTAATTCGGCTGGAAGTCGACCGTGTCGTTCGCGAGGTCGTCGAGCAGCGACATGGCGGGACGGGCCAGCCTCACCTCGGTGTAGCGCTCGGCCGCCGGAGGATCGCCGTCGATCGAGCCGAAATTCCCCTGCCCGTCGATCAGCGGCAGGCGCATGGAGAATTCCTGCGCCATGCGCACCAGCGCGTCGTAGATCGCCTGGTTGCCGTGCGGGTGATACTTACCCATGGTGTCGCCGGTGACGCGCGCCGATTTGTTGTAGGCGCGCTCGGGCGTGTAGTTGTTCTCGTGCATCGAATAGAGGATGCGCCGATGCACGGGCTTGAGCCCGTCGCGCACGTCGGGCAGCGCGCGCGACACGATCACGCTCATGGCGTAATCGAGGTAGGAGCGCTTCATCTCATCGATGAGCGAGATGGGCCTGATGTCGGAGGGAGCCGGTCCCTCGACCTCTGTCTTGTCGTTGTCAGCCAAGGAAGGAGGAAGCCTGTTCTAAGAAATGCGAAGCCGGTAAACGCGATCGTCGACGAGAGGGAGAAACCTCCCGCACAGGGGCGAAAGCGATTGCCGAAAGACGCCTTTCTATAACTGATTTGGCGCACCCTCCGCAACCGCTCAAGCGGCGTAAACGCCGTTTAATTTTCGCAGTTATTTCAATGTGTTATTCGGTCTCAGGAGTGCCATTTTGGCGTTGTACAAGGGAGCAATTCGTCGGCCGCCGGAAAGTGCGCGGTAAGCGACGAGGGGGAACGATCGAGTCGCGGAGACGTTGTTCGAACAGGCGGCGTGAGGGCCCTTTTGCTCTCGCGCGTCAACCCTGGTTAGCAACTCACAAGGAGCGAAACCATGAACCGACTTCTTGCATGCACGGCCGTTGGCCTCTTCTTGGGCCTTACGCCGGCTATGGCCGAAAGCCAGCTTCCGGCTGGCGCCTCCCCGCAGGATCAGCCTGCGGCGCAGCAGCCAGCGCAACCCTCAGAGGCCATGCCGACCGATCCCGCCGCCGCAGACGCCCCGCAGGTTCCTCCCTCAGGTCTGTCAGGCGAGGCAGCGCCGGACCAATCATCGGCACCGGACCAATCATCCGAGGCGGCCCCTCAGGCTGCACCATCGGCGCCGGACCAATCATCCGAGGCGGCCCCTCAGGCTGAGCCGAGCGGGGCATCGCCTCCGCAACAGTCGTCTGAGGCACCGAAATCCATTCTTCCGGATCAGTCGGCCGCCGCTGCATCTGACAGCTCGCCGTTTCTCAGCAAGCAGCAGAGCAGCGACTGGCTGGTGGGCAACCTAATCGGCGAGACCGTCGTGAATGCCAAGAACGAATCGCTTGGTGAGATCACGGACCTCGTCACCGACCAGAATGGCAAGATCGTCGCCGTGTTGATCGGCTCCGGCGGGTTCCTCGGCATCGGCCAGAAGGACCTGGCCATCCGTTTCGAGGACGTCAAGCTCACCCGCGACGAGAACAACAATATGAAGGTGATGGTGGATATCGACCAGCAGACGGCCGCTGCAGCGCCCGACTATCAAACGCTCGACGAGCAGCAGATCACCGTCGGCGAGAAGAGCGACCGCGAGAACTCGACCCAGTAGCTTTTCTCGCACCCACTCCCGTTGCGCTGAGACGCAACAGCTAAGAGCTCTGATTTCAAAGCGCGGCCTACCTTGACGGTAGGCCGCGTTTTTGTTTTCGCGTGCGGTATCAGACAGGCTTGGCGAGCATCAGCCAGAAAATGCCAAGCATCGACAGGAAGGCCGGCCAGCCAAGCCATAACCATAGGCGCGCGAGACGATGGTAGCGGGGCGGCAAGGTCTCCTCTTTGGCCGCTACCGCCCTCTCGGCGACATCGCGCATCTTGATCTGGATCGCCACCACGGGAAGCCAGCACAGGCCCACAAGGACATAGAGGGCGAGGCTCGCCAGGATCCAGGTCTGGTCAAGAGCATAGCCGCCAAGATGAACCAGCATGAGCCCGGTAACCGGCTGGAGGACAGCGGCGGTCGCGGTGAAGAGGTAGTCGGCGACGACCACGGTTCTGAGCGTCGCCGCGATTGCAACCGGTTCCTCCTTGCGGGCCGCCCTGAAGAGAAAGAAGGCGATGCCGAGCCCGGTGCCGAACAGGACGGCGGCGCCGATCACATGCAGGAATTTCAGCGCGAGGTAGAGGTCCACGCCCGCCACGTCACTGGTTCTCCTGAAAGGCCATGACCACGATCGTGGCGGCCATCATCGGCACCACCTTGAGCAGAGGCCCGAAATGGTCGGACCAGAGCTCGGGGGCAAGCACGCTCAAGCCTATGAGATAGACCGTGCTCAGAATAAGCTGCACCACCCCTGCCCGGCGCACCCAATGCGGCAACAGGAAGAGAGCGCCGGCAATAATATCGGCAATCGAGGCGGCACCGACGAGCGCTCTGGCAGACGACGCGTCGAAGCCCGCGCCGGAGACGAGAGAGGCGGCGGAGGCGAAGCTTTCTGGCATGAGCGTCAACGCGCCGGTCAGCATCCAGAATAGGGCGAGCGCGACTTGCAGCAAAGGGATGGCGAAGACGCTCCTGGCGTGGAGCCGGTCTTGCACGGTTGCGGGAGAGGCTTGCAGTGTCTCCCCGAAGCTCTTCAAGGTGACATCGCAAGCTCGCGCGAATTCCGCCCCGTCGACCAGCGTGTCGTAACGCATTTGCGCAAGCGAGGTGCTCCTCGCCGCAGAGCCATGGCCGAGCCAACCCGCCACGTCTCCGAACCGCAGCAGGACCGCGAGCAGCTTGAGTGGCACCACCACCTCACGGGCTTTGGCGAAGCCAAGCCAGGCGCGATACGCCACGAGGATGTCGCGCACGCTGACAGTTTCGGGGCCGGCGGCATAGAGCGTCGTCCGTGCCGGTTCCTCCTCGCCGACAAGACGCGCAATGCCGCGGGCAAGATCGCCGGCGGCGATGGGCTGGAAGCGCTCTTGTCCCGCTCCCGGCAACGGCAGCACCAAGGGAAGCCCGGCCAGGCCGCGCAGCAGGGACGTGCCGCCATGGCTGCCCCGCCCGATGACGAGCGAGGGCTTCACGATCAGCCAATTGGCGTCGAGCTTTCCCAGGGCGGCGTCGGCCTTGGCCTTGGATCTTGCATAGTCCGTCGCAACGCCGGCCTCCGCGCTGACGGCGGAGACATGCACGATGCGCCGAACGGACACGGCGGCGCAGGCTTCGAACAGGGCGATGGTCGCGTCGGCATGGATGCGGTCGGCGTCGTCGCGCAAGCTCCCTTGCAGGACGCCCACGCAATTCACCACCGCGTCGATGTTCTTGAGACGCGGCAGCCAAAGCGAGACTTCGACGTCCCTGTTGAAGTCGCAGGCCAGCCATTCGATCTCGGGCAGCACGCGGCGGCCGAAATCAAGATCGCGGCCGGCGCCGATGACGGTAAAGCCCTCGCCTCGAAGCGCGGCCACCACCTCTCTGCCGATGAAGCCGTAAGCCCCCGTCACGAGGCAGCGCATGCGCGAGTCTTTCCGCTTGATCGACGCGGGAGCCGATACAGGCTGATTCCGGGTTTACGCGCGAGGATGGGCTGGCGCGAGAACGGGTTGGGAGGGTGAAGCCCGGCTAGAACGGGATCTCGTCGTCAAGCTCCTTGTCGAAGGCGCCGGCGCCGCCGCTCTTGCCGCCGCCGCCGCTGAACGGCCCCGATCGCCCAAAGTCACCGCCCCCGCCAGAACGTTGCTCGCCCTCGCCTACGCTGCTGTCGCGCTGTTTCCCGTCAAGCATGGTGAGCTGCGCGTTGAACCCTTGCAGCACGACCTCGGTGGTGTAGCGCTCCTGCCCGGACTGGTCCTCCCATTTGCGCGTCTGCAGCTGACCCTCGAGATAAACCTTGGCGCCCTTCTTCAGATATTGCTCGGCAATCTTGGCGAGGTTCTCGTTGAAGATGACGATGCGATGCCATTCGGTGCGCTCGCGCCGCTCGCCGCTCGATTTGTCCCGCCAACTGTCGCTCGTCGCCACCCGCAGATTGGCGAT
>DASYIU010000158.1:0-3019 GCA_035997285.1 Methyloceanibacter sp.
AGTATGAGAGACGAAGAGATTGTCATCGTCAGCGCGGCGCGGACGCCGGTTGGCTCCTTCAACGGCGCACTGTCGAGCCTGACGGCGCACGCGCTTGGCGAGGTCGCCATCCGGGCGGCGCTTCAGCGTGCTGGCGTTGACCCGGCGGACGTCGATGAAGTCATCATGGGTCAGGTCCTGACGGCTGGCGAGGGCCAGAACCCCGCAAGGCAGGCGGCGGTCGGCGCCGGCATTCCCGTCGAGGCCACCGCCTTTGGCGTGAACCAGGTGTGCGGCTCGGGCCTCAGGGCCATCGCCCTTGGCGCCCAGCAGATCGCGAGCGGCGACTCCGAGATAGTGGTTGCCGGCGGGCAGGAGAGCATGAGCCTTTCGCCCCACGTCGCCCATTTGCGCAACGGCCAGAAGATGGGCGCGCTCGAGCTCGTCGACAGCATGATCAAGGACGGCCTATGGGAGGCCTTCAACGGCTATCACATGGGCAACACCGCCGAGAACGTCGCTCGTCAGTGGCAGATCACCCGCGAGGAGCAGGACAAGTTCGCCACCGCCTCGCAGAACAAGGCCGAGGCCGCCAGGAGGGCCGGCAAGTTCAAGGACGAGATCGCGCCCGTCACCATCAAGACGCGCAAAGGCGAGACGGTGGTGAGCGACGACGAATATATCCGCGAAGGCGCCAAGGTCGAGGACGCGGCCAAGCTCAGGCCCGCCTTCGACAAGGAAGGCACCGTCACCGCAGCAAACGCCTCGGGCATCAATGACGGCGCCGCGGCGGTCGTGCTGATGAGCGCCAAGGAGGCGAAGAAGCGCAAGCTGAAGCCGCTCGCCCGCATCGCGTCGTGGGCTACCGCCGGCGTCGATCCCAAGGTCATGGGGTCGGGACCCATCCCGGCCTCGCGCAAGGCGCTGGAGAAGGCCGGCTGGTCGGCCAAGGATCTCGACCTGATCGAGGCCAATGAAGCCTTCGCCGCTCAGGCTCTTGCCGTGAACAAGGATGTCGGCTGGGACGTGGGCAAGGTCAACGTCAATGGCGGCGCCATCGCCATTGGCCACCCGATCGGCGCCTCGGGCGCACGCGTGCTGGTCACGCTGCTGCACGAAATGCAGAAGCGCGACGCCAAGAAGGGCCTCGCCACGCTCTGCATCGGCGGCGGCATGGGCATCGCCATGTGCGTCGAGAGGGAGTGATCGGGAGCCCGCGTCAAGCGGTCCTTTATTTTGAGTGTCCTCGCGGTGCGAGGGCGTTCGTTTTCAGTGTCGAAGCAGGCGCCCCAAGAGCGCTTCTTAAGGGAGGCAAGGCATGGGAAGGGTGGCTTTAGTCACGGGGGGTACGCGCGGCATCGGCGCCGCCATCGCCAAGGCTCTGAAGAAGGCGGGCTATAATGTCGCCGCCAACTATGGCGGCAACGACGACGCCGCCAAAGCCTTCAAGAAGGAGACCAAGATCCCGGTGTTCAGATGGGACGTGGGCGACTACGTCGCCTCCGAGCAGGGGATCGTCAATGTCGAGAACGAGGTCGGCCCCATCGAGGTGCTGGTCAACAATGCCGGCATCTCGCGCGACGCCATGCTGCAGAAGATGACGCATGAGCAGTGGGAACAGGTGATCCGCACCAATCTCGATTCGCTCTTCAACCAGACGCGGCCAGTGATCAACGGCATGCGCGAGCGGGGTTTCGGGCGGGTGATCAACATCTCCTCGATCAACGGGCAGAAGGGCCAGCTCGGGCTCGCCAATTACTGCTCGGCCAAAGCCGGCGTGATCGGTTTCACCCGCGCTCTTGCGCTGGAGAACGCCCGCAAAGGGGTCACCGCGAATGCTATTGCGCCGGGCTACGTCAAGACCGACCTCTTGGCCGGCGTCTCCGAGGAGGTGATGAAGGCCATTGTCGGGCAGATCCCGGTGGGGCGCTTAGGCGAGGCCGACGAGGTCGCCCGCTGCGCGGTGTTCCTCGCCGCTGACGAGGCGGCGTGGATCACCGGCTCGACCCTCACCATCAATGGCGGCCAGTTCATGGATTGAGCTGCTAGCCCCGAGTAATTATTTGAGGCCGAGTGGCGCCGCAAACTCTATCCCTCCCCCGCAAAATAATGTGGACGGCGCCGACCTCCCCACGAGGGGGAGGTATGAAGCCCGTGCAGCGGTTCAGGGCTGAAAGCCGTCCGGAGCGAGCTCGAAACCGGCGAAGTCGAAGCCGGGCGCCACGGTGCAGCCGAGAAGCGTCCAGGGCCCGAGGCTGCGCGCGCTCTGCCAGGCATGCGCCGGGACGGCCGCCTGTGGATGCTCGCCTTTGAGCCAATCGGGCCCCAAGCGGTATTCATGGTGCACCTCACCGTCCTTCACCTCGAGCAGGAGCGGCGCCCCGCCATACCAGTGCCAAAGCTCCGCCGCATCTACGCGGTGCCAGCGCGAGACCTCGCCCACCTTCAGCAGGAAGAGGACGGCGGTCGAGTGGGCCCGGCCCTTGTGCCCCGGCGCATCGCGGAAGGTCTCGCGGTAATAGCCGCCTTCCGGGTGCGGCTTGAGCTTGAGCGCGGCGATGACTTCGTCGGCGGTTACCGGTTCGAGTTTCGTCATGAACCAACCCTAGCTCGTCATGGCCGGGCGTGTCCCGGCCATCCACGACTTTCCATTTTCATCGCTGGCAAAAAACGTGGATGCCCGGCACAAGGCCGGGCATGACAGGTGCTTGACGCTAGAACCTATCCTTGCGCTTGCGGATCTCGCCGAAAATCTCCGAGAGCTCCCGCCCCTCCATGCCGAGCCGCTTCTGGATCGCTGGGCTCGATGGGCGCAGGAAGGGGTTGGTGGCAAGCTCTTGGCCGATCGTCGTCGGCAACGCCGGCTCGCCCTTCTCGGCGAGCTTTGCGGCCTCGGCCGCGCGCTTCTGAAGCGCGGCGTTCTCCGGCTCGACCGTCAGCGCGAAGCGACAATTGGCGTTGGTATATTCGTGGCCGCAATAGAGCTTGGTCTCGGAGGGGAGGATCATGAGCTTCTGCAGCGATGCCCACATGGTCTTAG
>DASYIU010000159.1:0-2607 GCA_035997285.1 Methyloceanibacter sp.
TTTCGTTCCGGCCGAGGAAGCATTTCAAACCGCCGTCGCCATTGCCACCAAGCAAGGCGCGCGCGGCTACACGCTGCTGGCCTCGCTCTCACTAGTCAAGCTTTACCAATCAACCGGCCGCCGGGACGACGCGCAAGCCATCCTCACGCCTGCGCTCGAAGGCTTTTTCGCGACGCGCGAGATGCTTGAGATTGCGGAGGCGCAGGCGCTGCTGGGGCGCTTGGCGTAGGCACTTGGACGAGGCCGATAGGGTGCCGCAGCCCTCACGGTGCTGTTCGCAATGTCCGCTGGCCTTGGGCGCAGCCAACTCGGGACGGGCGTCCGAACTTCCGCTTGGCGTCGACTTGAACGATTTGCCAAGCCGTCGGAGAATGGCCGGTGTTTGCGTATTCCGGACAACTGGAATCGATGTTAGCGCTCGCATCGCCCCCATGGGTCGCTGTGCGTTTTACTCGGCACCGGTGCGGTTGCCTCGTCCGGGCGCTTGTCGATTTCCGGCGACAGAAGGTCTTGGCGCAGCGACGCGACAGTGGCACCTCTCCTATTCTTGCGGTCCTAAAAGAAATGACGTGCCCGCGAGCAATGGCGCCGCTCATCGGCCAAGGCTAGCCTGTACACCTAAGTCACGCTGCGCCGCGATCATACGGGAAGAAAACAATGACCACCTACATAGCGCTCTTCAACCTGACCGAGGCTGGCATCAAGGCCGCGAGGGACTCGCCGCGCCGGCTCGACGCCGCCAAGAAGCTACTGGCCGAGATGGGGTGGCGAGATGAAGCAGTTTTACATGGTGATGGGCGAGTTCGACTTTGTCGGAATCTGCGAGGCGCCGGATGACGCCATCATGGCCCGTTACGTCCTGCAGCTCGGGGGCCTCGGCTTCGTGCGCACGAAAACGCTGAAGGCGTTCCCGGAGACCGCGTACCGCGAAATCATCCGCTCGCTCGGCTGAGCCGCATGAGTGCTGGTGGCGCTGGGCGGGCCCTACGAGAGCTGCAGCGAAGTCATCTCGCGGCTCGTCACAAACTGCGCGAGTGGTCCGGCGGCACGGTCTTGAGAGCTCGAAAGGGCCGATCAGCTAACTGAGCTGCCGCTGTCGGGCTCGCGCCGATCCATCAGAGTAGGCTCGGCTCGACTGCGCCATTGGTCGCTGCCTGGCGCAGTTCATCTCGATTCGCTCTCATCTCGACCGGCTTGCCGCGCACGTCGGTAAGCTGCTTGCAAAGGCTACGGTAGAACCAAACCACAAGGCCTGTCCTACTGCTGGGCCGGCGGATTCCCGAAGGTGATGGAGGCGACCGCGCGCTTCATGCGGCCTGCGGGCCACGCGGCCGCCCCTCTGAGGTTTGCCGTCGCCGAAGAGCATCGTTCTTGGCCTTGTTTCAGCGTAACAGTTCCCCTTCTCCCCGTTACGGTGACTTTGCCACTCAGCACGATGACTCCGTAACTTTTATCGATTGGACCGCCCCAGCCGGTGGTGCCCGGCAGGCCTATCGCCCCGACCGGCGTCCGTATCTGCACCTTCGCCAGGCTCACCCTTGGATCCGACCCCCGATGTATATGAACGCTCCCTCGGATAACGCTGACCGAAAGCGCGCCACGCGACCTGGACGGGTCATAAATAAATTCGTCGACCACGAACGCCGTGTTTTCGCCGGGCGTCAGCTGAGTGCCGTCTTTCAATTTCGCCTGAAGGCGCGCACCTTCTCTGCTGTGGCATTGATCGCTGAAGTAGACTTCCGATTTGACAACCAACGCACGAGCTTGGGTGGCCTCCACCTGCGCCTGGACCTTGTCAACGGCTGCGGGCGCGCCACCCTGAGGAGACCAGTAGAGCGGCGCGAAGACGCGCGCAGGTCGAGTTCGTCCGGGAGCGTGTCTTTACTCTAAGGCCGGGTTCAAGGAAGCTATGACGAGTTCAACCGTCAAGCCGGTCCGACGGTTGCTAAGACAGGCTTATCTGCGCTCGGCGGCTCCGAGTGACGCTACGAGCGCTAGCCACGCCACAGCAAGCTCGGAAGCATCGCCCGACAAGCATCACTCGCTCGAAGAGGGTGTTTGATCCAACTCCTTACTTCAAACGGAATTCTGGCGGCTGCGTCATTTTTGGTTGGAACTGCGCCCTCCAAGATATTAGTTCACAGGCAAGCCACATTTCCGCTTTGCGCCTTATTGCTTCGGGCAAATGAGGCCGAAGCGCTGCCACGACCGCTTCGGCGCCATGCGCGTAGCCCCTGCGGTAGGCCCACTCACGATCAAAATCGTCCGGATGGTCGGTGATACCGCTCATTTGGCCGCCTCCCCATCATTCACTTTATCCGCAGTGCCCGAGGGCCAACGGTATCAGTGCCGGAGGCTAGTTAAGTGCGCAATTCAATTTTGAGGCGCCCGCCGGAGTGCGATTGCTCAGCTTGTGTGCAATCAACGCAACTTGGGACCTCACAGCCTTCCGGCAGCGATGACCGTATGCCAGAAGAGCGCAGCGAGAAAAGCAACCACAACAATCCGAAGAATAAGACCCCGCGTGTCACGATCAAAGGTCTTGTCGTGGGAGGTCAGCCGGTCGGGATCGCTCATGCGAAACTACTCGGTCGCCCGCCAGCGAGC
>DASYIU010000160.1:0-4233 GCA_035997285.1 Methyloceanibacter sp.
CCGGTTTGAGGCGATGCGGCCCTCAGTTTTTCTTGCGACGGCGATCAGCCTGATGGCCTCCGGTGCGAGCGCCGCGCCCGCCTGGACGGTGGAGCGGTCTGAGGTCGCCTATTTGTTCTATGGTGAGTTCGGACAAACCTGTCCTCTCCATCACCTGCGGCCAGGAGGAAGGTGAGACCGGATCGGGACGAGACGCGCATCGAGGTCGAGGTCGACGCGGGGACGAAGCCCGGCGCAGGTCAGGTCGTGCTCGTCGTCGAGGAGAAAGGTGGGCGAAAAGAGGTGCCGCTCAAGGACGATATTTGCAGCGAAGCGGACCCTTGCACCAATGGCGTCGAGGGCGAGGTCTATCGCTACGAGGCAAGCGTGCCGGGCAAAGAGCTCGCCCTCAACATCGCCGACAAGGGCCGAACGCTCAGCCTCGATGCACCGGGCGCCAAAGTCTCTGTGGCTAAAAAACGGCCTTTCACGATGTGAACAAAACGTGTACTTGATCGGGCGCCGATCGGCGCACCCGTCAGCGAGGGAGGTTCGCATGCGTGCTCTTATGGTCGGAGTCTTATCCTGTTCTCATTATCGCTGCTCTCGCTTGCTGCGCTGACGCCGGCTTTGGCCGACGACAGCGCATCTTGGTCGAGCGCTCGCCGCACGGCTTGAGCCTGCAGGTCGACCTCGGCGATTTCGACGAACTCCTGCTCTATTACCGCGGCACCGCGGTCGAGGTGCTCGAAGAGCGCATTCCCTGGCGGCTCTATCTCACCAAGGACCGGACCGAGGTGCCGATCTTCCAGCGGCAGTTCCTGCTGCTGAAGCTCAAGCCTACGAGGAGCGGGCAACGGAGATCGTGGCGGCTACCGGCGTCGACCGCGAGCGCGCGCTGAAGATGGCGCGGAGGCGGCGCGAGCATCTGCCCCCCGGCGTCTCGAGCGGCAAGATCTCAAGGTGTTCAAGCGCATCCCTCAGGTCGATCTCGAGATGCTGTTCCCCAACACGCGCATCGCCTTTCGGCCCTTCGACAAGCTCCGGCTCTTCGTCACCGCGGGCGGCGGCACCGCAGCTGGCGTCATGGGGACCGCAACCAAGCTCCTTGCCACCACCAATCCCTTCACCTTGGCGGTAGCGATTGCCGGGCTTTCGGCCGTGATCTTCCGCCAGGTGATGGGCTTCTTCAACACGCGCAACCGCTACATGATGGTGCTGGCGCAGAACCTCTATTTCTGCAGCCTCGCCAACAATCTCGGTGCGCTGACGATCGCCGAGAACGCCGAGGAGGAGGACGTGAAGGAGGACATGCTGCTCTATGCGTTCCTCGCGCAATCTCCGCCGCATCAAGAGGCGCTGTCGCAGGCGAGGGCGGCGATTAGCGGTTTCCTCAAGGAGCGCTGCGCGCTGAGCGTCGGCTACGACGCCGAGGACGCCCTGCGCCGCTTGCTCGCTGACGGCCTGGTCACAAGCGACCCCGACGGAAACCTGACGGCGATTGCGCCGGCGGAAGCCCGCGCTCATCTCGACACGCTCTGGGACCGGCTGCTCGACGTCGATAGTCTCGATAGAGCCGCTTCCCCTGCCAAAGCATGAGTGCGCTCAAGGCCGCGACGCCGCCCGCAAGGGCTACCAACTACCAAGCAACCATCGCGGTGGATGGCTCCCGCGCGGAACGGATCGCGCTCGCTCTCGAAGAGGCGCCGGACCCCTCTCCGGTCGCCGTGGGCCTGTTCGATCTCGGCGGGGGCCGCTTCGAGGTCGTCGCGCATTATGAAGTGGCGCCGCGACGCGAGGCGCTGCTGGTGCTGATCGAGGCTGAAGGTGGCGAAGGTCTCGGGCCGTTGCGCATCGAGGAGGTCGCCGACGCCGATTGGGTGACGCTGTCGCAAGGACAGCGCGGGGCTGTGCGGGCCGGACGTTTCCTGGTTTATGGCGGCCACGACCGGGGCCGCGTGAAGCCGCATCGCCTCGCCATCGAGATCGACGCCGGGCAGGCTTTCGGCACGGCGCATCACGCCAGCACGCGCGGATGCCTCATCGCCCTTGACGATGCGCTGAAGCACGCCCGCCCGCGCTGCGTCCTCGACATCGGCACCGGCACCGGCGTTCTCGCCATTGCCGCGGCCAAGGTGCTGCAGGCCCCTGCGCTCGCAAGCGACAACGATCCGCTCGCCGTGGCCATTGCCGCCGACAATGCGCGCAAGAACGGCGTCAAGCCGCTGGTCCGTGTGCTGAAGGCTTCGGGCTTCGGCCATCACCTTCTGAATCGCGTGAAGCCCGATCTCGTGCTCGCCAATCTGCTCGAGCGGCCCTTGCACGATCTTGCGCCCGCCATCTCCCAGCACATCGCCCAGCGCGGCACCGCCATTCTTTCCGGCATCACGCAAACCCAGGCGCGCGGCATCGAGGCGCGCTACAGCGCCTTTGGCTTCAGCCTCAAAAGACGAATCATTCTCGATGGATGGACAACCTTGGTGATAACCCGTCGCAGCGCACAGGTTTTGCGCGATTGATCGTGGGCGACCTTTGAGCTTACAAAAGCCGACCATGTATCAAATTTTCGATGAAGTGAGTTCCCCGGGCGCAAGCGGCGAGCGGGTCAAGGCGTTGCAGCGGGAGTTGAGGTCGCGGAAGCTCAAGGGCTTCCTTGTCCCCCATAGCGACGAGCACCAGGACGAGTTCCTGTCCCCATCGGCCGAGCGGCTCGCCTGGCTCACCGGCTTCACCGGATCGGCCGGCGTGGCCATCGTGCTGGACAAGGCGGCGGCGCTGTTCGTCGACGGCCGCTACATCCTGCAGGCCCGCGCGCAAACCGACGCCAGCCTGTTCGAGGTGCTGCAGACGCCCGAGGCCAAAGCCTCGAGCTGGCTCACGGGAAAGCTCACCAAGGGCTCAGCAGTAGGCTACGACCCCGCGCTGCATACCATCAAGGAGGTCGAGCGCCTGACCGAGACCTTGGGCAAGGCCGGCATCAAGCTCGAGCCGGTTGCCGCCAATCCGATCGACGCCATATGGCAGGAGCGGCCGAAGCCCTCCTCGGCCCCCATCGTGCCCCATGGTCTCGAATTCGCCGGGCGCAGCGCGCAAGACAAGATCGGCGACGTGCAGACGCTGCTGCGCGAGGAGAAGGCCGACGCCGTGCTCCTCACCATGCTCGATTCCATCGCCTGGCTGTTCAACATCCGCGGCGGCGACATCCGGCACACGCCGGTGGCGCTTGCCTTCGCCATCGTGCCGGCGAACGGCCGGCCCACCCTGTTCATCGACGCCGCCAAAGTCGGCGGCAATGTGCGCGGCAATCTCAACGAAGTCCTCGACATCGCCGAACCCGCTACGCTCATGGCCAAGCTCACAACGCTGGCGCAGTCCAAAGCGCGGGTGCGGCTCGACCCGGAAACGGCGCCGATCCGCTTTGCCCAAGCGCTCCAGGCGGAAGGCACCAAATTCGTCCCCGGCGCCGACCCTTGCGTCCTGCCCAAAGCCATCAAGAACACGGCGGAGATCAAGGGCGCGCGGGCCGCGCACTTACGCGACGGCTTGGCCATGGCGCGGTTCCTCGCCTGGATCGACGAGGTGGGCGACTCGGGCAAGATCGATGAGATCGCCGCGGCGGTAAGGCTCGAAGATTGCCGCCGCGAGTCGGGCCAGCTCAAGGATATCAGCTTCGACACCATCTCGGCGGCGGGCCCGAACGGCGCCATCGTGCACTACCGGCCGACCACCAAAGGGAAAAGCACGCTCAAGACGGGCTCGCTCTATCTCATCGACTCTGGCGGCCAATATCCCGACGGCACCACCGACGTGACCCGCACCATCGCCATCGGCACGCCGACGCCCGAGATGCGCCGGCACTATGGGCTCGTGCTGAAGGCCCATATCGCCATCGCCACGGCGCGGTTCCCCAAAGGCACGCGCGGCCAGGATCTCGACCCGTTCGCGCGGCGGCCGCTGTGGGAGGCAGGGCTCGACTTCGACCACGGCACCGGCCACGGCGTCGGCAGCTATCTCTCGGTGCATGAGGGGCCGCAGCGTCTGTCGCGGCTCGGCACCGTCGAGTTCGAGCCCGGCATGATCCTGTCGAATGAGCCCGGCTTCTACCGCGAGGATCACTATGGCATCAGGCTCGAGAACCTCGTCCTGGTGACACCGCCCGAGAAGATCGCCGGCGGCACGCGGGAGATGATGGGATTTGATACGCTGACGCTGGTGCCGTTCGACCGCCGTCTAATTGACCCCAAGCAACTGCTG
>DASYIU010000161.1:0-4069 GCA_035997285.1 Methyloceanibacter sp.
ACATGTGGTCGGGTGCGTGACCTGCACCGGCGCGTCTTCGGCCACACACGACATCCGATCGGGTTCCCGAAGACTTAGTCGGTAGCAATGTTCAGCTGTGCCAGTTGTCGTTCGCTTGGCTGGATCGCTGGGAGCAGTGATCCGTGTTTACAGAATGCTAGATCGTTCTAGTCTAGTTCAGGCTCTGTGCCAGGGTGACTGTAAACACGAAGTCGTTGAAATACCTGTAAATTCATCTGTTTTTGGCTAATACAGGATCATGGTCGGAAGCGAAAGAAGGTACCAGGCCTTTCTCGAGGCGCGCGGCCGCGAGGGCTTGCGGCGATATTTGACCGCGGTGGCGGCTCTCGATGCGCGGACCATCCGCGTGGAGGGCCGGTCTTACGTCAATTTGGCCAGCAACGATTATCTCGGCTTGCGCTTCCACCAGGCCCTGATCGCCCGCGCCGCGGAGTGGGCGAAAGCCTATGGCGCGGGCTCCGGCACCTCCCGCCTCGTCACCAACCTCGACGCCTTCACCCCGATCGAGGCCAAAATCGCCAAACTCAAGGGGAAGCCCGCCGCCCTGATCATGGCCTCTGGGTTCCAGACCAACGGCGCCGTGTTGCAGGCGCTCCTCGACCAGAGCGTATTGGGCGCCGACCCTCTCGTCTTCTCCGACCGCCTCAATCATGCAAGCATGCATTTCGGCTGCCAAGCGGCTGGCGTGCGCCAGCTCCGCTATCGCCATTGCGACGCCGGCCATCTCGGCGAGCTTCTGACTCAATATCAAGGCGATAGCCGGCCCCGCTTCATCCTGACCGAGAGCGTCTTCTCCGTGGATGGCGACGTGGCGCCGCTCAAGGAGATCGCGACGCTTGCCCGCGCCCACAGCGCAATGCTTATCGTCGACGACGCGCATGCGACCGGCATTCTCGGCGAAGGGGGCAGGGGTCTCTCCGATCAGGCCGATATTGCCATCGGCACCTTCTCCAAGGCGCTTGGCGGCTTCGGCGGCTATGTCGCCTGCTCGGAGACGGTGCGCGACTATCTCATCAACCGCTGCGCTGGCCTCATCTACTCGACGGCGCTGCCGCCTCCCGTGCTCGGCGCCATTGATGTGGCGCTCGACCTCGTTCCCGGCATGGATGCCGCGCGCGCGCGCGTCGCGAGCCTGGCTGCGCGGTTTCGCGCCGGGGCAAGCGCGCTTCAGCTCGACACTGGCGCTTCCACCACGCAGATCGTGCCGGTCCTCCTGGGCTCTCCCGAGGCCGCTAGCGCCATGAGCGCGCGCCTCCGCCACGCCGGTTTCTGGGCGGCTTCGATCAGGCCTCCCACGGTGCCGGCCGGCACGGCGAGGCTCAGGCTAGCCTTCACCGCCGCGCACCAAGAGTCTGATATCGATCGCCTCTTAGACGTTCTCGACCAACAGAACTTGGCCCCCCGGGTCGGGGCGATGTGACGTGAAAGAAGATGCGTTTCGTCCTCGTCCATGGCTGGGGATTCCACGCCGGCATCTTTGCCGATTTCATCGGCCATCTTGAGGGCGCCGAAGTCATGCTCATCGATCTCGGTTTCGTCGCTGGTGGTCCTAAAGGCGCAAGCGAGTGGCCGTCAGACGCCATCGCCATCGGCCATTCGCTCGGGCTGTTGTGGCTGCTTGAGCGCGGGGGAGGCCGCTTCCGGGCGCTGGTCAGCGTGCAAGGCTTCGACTGCTTCTGCTGCCATGTGGCGCCCTCGCGCGTTGCCGCATGGCGCCGGGGGCTTGAGCGCGACCCGGGCGGGACGCTCCAGGCCTTCTGGCGGTCTTGCGGCGCCTCGGGCTTTGCGCTGCCACAGGCGCTCAACGTCGCCCGCCTCAATGACGGGCTCGATTGGCTGATGCATTGGGACGCGCAAAAGGCTAAGGGAGAGCTTGGCTGCCCCATGCTCGCTCTGGCCTCGCGCGACGATGCGATCGTGCCCGTGTCCATGAGCGAGGCGATATGGAAGGAAACCGGCGTTGTGTGGTCGCCGGACGGCGGCCATGTTCTTCCATTGAGACACCCGCGATGGTGCGCGCGTCATGTCCTTGAATTCGCCCATGCTCTCCCGTCATAGCGCCGAGATCGCTTCACGCTTCGGCGCGCGGGCGGAAGACTATGAGCTTCATGCCGGGCTGCAACGCGCCGTCGCCGACCGGCTGGCGCGGTTCTTGCCCGCGCTCGAGAGCCCTCGCGTGCTCGAGCTCGGCTGCGGCACCGGGCTGTTCAGCCGCCACCTCGTCAAGCGCTATCCCGATGGCAGCTTCGTGCTGAGCGATGTCGCCCCTGCCATGATCGCCGAATGCCGCCGCAACCTGGCACCTTACGGCGCGGCGCGGCTCAGCTTCGAGGTCATGGATGCAGGCCAGGCGGGTGGCCACGCCGAGCTGGACCTCATTGTCTCTAGCATGACGCTGCACTGGCTTGCCGATCCGGCAGGGAGCCTTGAACGTTTAAGGCGATTTCTCGCTCCGAGCGGGGTCCTCCTCTATGCCACGCTCGGGCACCGGAGCTTCCCCGAATGGCGCGCCGTGCTTGCCGATCAATCCCTGCCAAGCGGGCTTGCCGATATTCCGCAGCTTCCGGGCGTCGTCGATGAAGAGCGTGTGGTCCCCGATGGCGACGCGCTGTCCTTCCTCCGCCGCATGAAGGCGGTGGGTGGACTGACGCCCAAGGAAGGCTACGCCAAGCTGACCCCCGGCGCCCTGCGCCGCGCCATTCGCGCGGCCGACGCTCATTTCGCCGGGCGCATCACCTGGCACATCGTCTACGGTCGCCTCACGAGCTGACGATTATTTTCCCCTCTCCCCTTGTGTTCTCGGGCGCCGAGTTCGGGTATGGGGATGGAGATGGATAAAGGGCTGATTGCCCTTGCACTCTTGGAGACCGGCAGCCACGTTGGTGTACCCTGATTCCCGTTTGGGGCTACCTATTCTGGGTCCGACGCCTTGCCGCTAGATGCGCGGTTACGACAGCACCCTGCCAGCGCGCGCGACCGTGGCGATCGCCTAAAGCAGAAGCTCCACCAGATCTTAATGTCCGTGGTCCTCGCAGCAAGCGTCGGGGCGGGCGCCGGTCACCTTGATCCGCTTGCGGGACTATAGCGGACAGTCTCGTTTGGCAACACCCACTTCGTGTGCTTCTGACCCTAAACGGACATCATACGTGAGGGCGACACTGCCGGAAGACAGACATTTTGCGAACGCGCGCTAGAGCTGGACGAGCCTTAGCAGGCCGACTGGGATTCTCAAGTAGCCCTCATCGCGGCCATCCTTTCGTTCCTTCGGTGACCGCTTCGTTGAGACCACTTATCGCCACTCCCATGAAGAATACGCAGACGACCGCTCCGAGGACCATGAAGCCGACGAACAGACCGATGGCCACTATCGTTGCGTCCTCCTTGATGTCGGAGACTTGGCGTCCAGGCCGCGTCGAGCGGCTGAAGGAGGTAGCGCTTTTCTTGTACCTTCGCGCTGAAGATCGCAGGCCTAGGCGGCTCGTCGTCACCTGTGCCAGAGTAGGAAGTCCCCACCCTGCTTTCGCCTGTGATGTCCCATGCTCCTCACCCGCGACAAGTCCCAGCTCCTCATTGTCGATGTCCAGGAAAAGCTGCTGTCGGCAATGTCCGACCAGCGCGTGGTCGAGCGCTGTGTTCGCCTCGTGCGCGCGGCACGAACGCTTGAAGTTCCAATCACGTTCTCGGAGCAATATCCGCTTGGGCTGGGACCCACGGTCGAGCCGCTTCGTGAGGCTCTCGGCCACGCCGGATCGGTCATCGAGAAGGTCGAGTTCTCATGCCTGAAGAACGCCCCGTTGCGCGAACGGCTGTATGAGCTTCGCGAGCACGGACGGCCGCAAGTGGTGATTGGCGGCACTGAAGCCCATGTCTGCGTCGCGCAGACGACAATCGATCTCGAGGATCAAGGATACGAGGCGTTCGTGGTGGCCGACGCCGTTTCCTCGCGGGATGAAGCCAGCTGCAGGCTTGCCCTCGCCCGGATGCACAAGGCCGGCGCCGACATCGTCGATAGCGAAATGGTGGTGTTCGAGTGGCTGGCCAAAGCCGG
>DASYIU010000162.1:0-8329 GCA_035997285.1 Methyloceanibacter sp.
CCTCTGAGGGCAGTTGCCAGATCGGCGGCGTGCTCGCCACCAACGCCGGCGGCACCGCCGTGCTCGCTTATGGCTGCGCGCGGGATCTCGCACTCGGGCTCGAGGTCGTGCTCGCAGATGGACGCGTGTGGAACGGGCTGAAGGCGCTGCGCAAGGACAATTCGGGCTACGACCTCAGGGACCTGTTCATCGGCTCCGAAGGCACGCTCGGAATCATCACCGCCGCGGTATTACGGCTCTTCCCCAAGCCCGCCGAGCTTGTGACGGGCATGGCTTGTATGAGCGCGCTCGAAAGCGCGCCAGCCTTCTTCGCCCGCGTGCTGGAGCGCGCCGGGCCGATGTTGACGGCCTTTGAGATCATGCCGCGCATCGGCGTGGACTTCGTGCTCAGACATGGGAGCGGTGTGCGCGACCCGTTCCCCTCCCCTTACCCCTGGTATGCGCTGTTCGAGCTCTCCAGCCCGCTTGAGGGCGACAGGCTTCGTCGCCTCGCCGAGACGCTGCTCAACGAGGGGATCGAGACGGGCGAGATCGACAACGTGGTCATCGCCACCTCGCTCACCCAGGCCGAAGAGCTGTGGCGCTTGCGCGAGCTGATGAGCGAGGTGCAAAAAGAGGAAGGCGGCAGCATCAAGCACGACGTCGCCGTGCCGGTGGCGCAGGTACCTGAGCTTATCGCCCGCGCCAACCAGCTCGTCGAGCTGATGATCCCGGGGGCGCGGCCCGTGCCCTTCGGCCATCTCGGCGACGGCAACATCCATTACAATGTGAGTCAGCCCCTCGGCATGGACCGATGCATTTTCTTAAGCTCCTGGGAGGCGCTCAACGCCGCGGTACACGAGATCGTGCTCGACCTGGGCGGCTCGATCAGCGCCGAGCACGGGATCGGGCGCTTGAAGCGCGATCTCCTGCCCCACGCCAAGCAGCCACTCGAGATCGAGCTGATGCGCAAGATCAAGTCCGCCTTCGACCCGAATGGCATCCTCAACCCCGGCAAGCTGCTATGAGCGAGAAAGTTTGGGATGCGGTCGACGACTTCATCGCCGGCCATCTCGTCGAGGACGACGCGGCGCTTCAGGCGGCACTCGAGGCAAGCGAAGCGGCCGGCCTGCCTTCGATCAACGTGGCGCCAATCAGGGCAAGCTCCTCATGCTGCTGGCGCGCGCCGTCGGCGCGCGGTAGATTCTGGAGATCGGCACGCTTGGCGGCTACAGCACGATTTGGCTCGCGCGTGGCCTTGCCCCCGGCGGACATCTCGTCACGCTCGAGGTCAATCCTGCCTATGCCGAAACTGCCGGCGCCAATATCGCCCGCGCCGGACTTGCCGAGGCGGCGGAACTGCGCGTGGGCCGCGCACATGACAGCCTGGCCGCCGTTGCTGCGGAGGGTGCTGGTCCGTTCGACCTCGTCTTCATCGATGCCGACAAGCCGGGCACGCCCGACTATTTCCTTTGGGCGGTCAGGCTAGCGCGGCAGGGCTCGCTAATCGTCGTGGACAATGTGGTGCGCGAGGGCGCCATCCTCGAAGGGACGAGCGAGGATGCAAGCGTTCAGGGAATGCGCCGCTTCTTCGAGCTTGCCGCCACCGACCCGCGGGTGAGCGGAACCGCAATTCAGACGGTCGGCCACAAAGGTCATGATGGCCTTGCCATCCTCCTCGTCACTGCCGCACCCTAGGGTGTCGTCTTTATCGCGAGCCTTCGGCAAGCAGCGCGGCGCGGACAGCTTCCAGGTCGCGCAAGGCGGCGGCGTCGAGCGTCGGGAATTTTGGATCGATCTTCTCCAACTGCTCGACGATCGCCTCGGCAACGACGAGGCGCGTGAACCATTTATGGTCGGCAGGCACGACATACCATGGCGCGTCTTCCGTCGCGGTGCCGCGGATCATGTCGTCATAGGCTTGCATATATTGATCCCACAGCTTGCTCTCGCCGACATCAGCCGCGTTGAACTTCCATTGCTTGGCCGGATCGTCGATGCGTTCGAGCAGGCGCTTCTGTTGCTCCTGCTTGGAGACATGCAGGAAGAACTTGATCGGCACGATGCCGTTGCGCGCAAGGTGAAGCTCGAAGGCGTTGATGTCCTCGAACCGCTGCTGCCAGATAGTATTGGTAACGAGCTTGGGCGGCAGGCTCTGGCGCTCGAGCAGCTCCTTGTGCACGCGCACCACCAGCACCTCCTCGTAATAGGAGCGGTTGAAGATGCCGATATGCCCGCGCCGGGGCAGCACCACCGCCGCACGCCACAGGAAATCGTGATCGAGCTCGATCTGGCTCGGCGCCTTGAAGGGATGCACGTCACAACCTTGCGGATTGACGCCAGACATCACGTGCTTGATGACGCTGTCCTTTCCCGCCGCATCCAGCGCTTGAAGGATGATGAGGATGGCCCAACGGTGCTCGGCATAGAGCCGCTCCTGCAAGCTCGCCAGGCGCTTGGCGCCTTCGGCGAGCAGCGTCTTCGCCTCGGCCTTCTCAATATCGAGCCCGCATCTGTCGGTGGGATCGATCTCGGCGAGCCTGAATCCGCGACCGTCGCTGACGCGATAGCGCTTGATGATGTCGGATGGGAGCATTCTTCCTGTTCTTTCGCCTAACACGCCACGTTCATCACGATCCCTAAAGCAGCAGCTCCTTTTGCAGGGGCTCCTGGATGCCCGGCTCGTCCTTCCGCGAATCGTTGATCTTGGGGTGCATCTCGACCACCTCAAAGAGATGGTCGGCGGCAGGCTGCAACAGCGCCGACGCAGCTGCAGCCGTGGTTCCCTTGACATCGAGCCACGCCTCGAACTGCTCTTGGCTCAGCACCACCGGCATGCGGTCATGCAGCGACGAGACGGTGCCGTTGGCGGGACAAGTGAGGATCGCGACCGTATCGATCTCGCCGCCCTCCCCGTCCCGCCAGCGCTCGTAAAGCCCGGCAAAGGCGATCAGCTGAGGCGTCCGCGGGCGAAGCAGGAAAGGGCGGCGCGCACTTTTGGGCCCGGTCCACTCGTAGAAGCCATCGGCCGGCACGAGGCAGCGCCGATAGCGCATGGCGTTGCGGAACGAAGGCTTGGTCAGCACCTCCTCCGAGCGGGCATTGATGAGCGTCGGGAACCGCTTGGGGTTCTTGACGAAGGACGGCAGAAGACCCCAGCGCATGAGCCTGAAGCGCCGCATCCCTTCCTTGTCGCGGGCAACCACGGCAATGGGCTGGGTCGGCGCGATATTGTAACGCGCGGGGAAATTCGGCGTGTCGCGATAGCCGAAATAGGCGCGCACGGCGTCGGGCGGGGAAGTGAGATTATAGCGCGAGCACATGCATGCCGGCCCCTGGTAACCCTTTGGCAATCATAGTCGGGCAATACTCTACCTCAACCTTTGGCGTTAAGTGATGCGGCGATGTTTGCGGACGAGAAGCGCGGCGTGAGCCCAGCCGAAATCCACGAGGATGTGAGCCGCGAGGACATCGTTGCGGCCTTCCGCTCGGCTATGGTCGGCCATTTCCGCTCGCATGTTCCGGGCACGAACATCAACGAAGCGACCCTGCTGGCGAGCGACTATCTCAATCACTTCCACGAGCTCGTAATGCTGTTGGAGGCGATCGCCTCGGAGCCCCAGAGCTTCGCCGACGATCTCCTCTCTTGGCGCCCGCTCACCTATGAGGAGCACTTCTCCGAATCGGGATTCCGCGACAAGAATCTCGCCATCGCCGCCTATCGCAGGGCGCCGCCCAAGATCCGCGCCCGCTTCGACGAGGCCGTGGCACGGCTGCATGGCGAAGCCCTCACCCTTGTCGCCGAAGTGGCCAGCGAGCTCGGCGGGAGCAAGCGCCTGGACAAGACCTGCGCCAGCGCTGCCGCGCGGTTGCGCGTGCTGATCGACGAGGCCAATGCCATCGCCAATGGCGATACGCTGCCCGACCGCAGGGATCCCGATGCGATCGGCGATGTGGGCGGCCAGGCCGCCATCGACGCCCTGTTCGGCACCCGCTGATCGACCTGAAGCTAGCGCGTCAGGCCGAGGCTTTGCCCGCCATGACCGATCGCCTCTCCGCAAGCAAGGACATCGCGGCGCCCCGGGAGGGCGCGAGCATCGCCGTGTTCAAGGACCGCTCGGTCCTGCTGTTGAAACGCGCGCGGCCGCCTTTTGCCGGGCTGTGGAGCCTGCCTGGCGGCAAGAGCGAGGGGGCGGAGGCGCCGCGCGAGACGGCGTGCCGCGAGCTCATGGAGGAGACCGGCATCGAGGCCGAGGTCAAAGGCATCGCCGATATCCTCTGGATCGCCGCCGACGAGGGAAACGGCGCTTCCATCACCTACCGGCTGACCGTTTTCTATGGTCGCCACGCCGGCGGAAGCCTCAAGGCCGGGGGCGACACCGAGGCCGCCGCATGGGTCCATTTGGACGAAATCGAGGCGCTTCCCATGACCGAGGGAACCACCGAGCTGATCCGGCTCGCGGCGCACCGGCTCCGCCGGCCCTGACGGCTAGATTTCAACACGAATTGGCGTTACTCAGGCCCTATGGGACAGCCCGGCAAACGCCTTTTGATGCTTGGATTGGCAGGCCTTTGGCTGGCAATGGACTGCATGGCCTTTGCCCCGGTCGCCAAGGCCCAGTTCTTCAACTGGTTCAATTCGGAGCCAGCGCCAAGGCCGCGGGCGAGAGCCAAGCCTCCGGGCGACGACCTGCCGCCCATCGTACCCAAAGAGAGCACGGCGCCCCCACCCCCTGACGACCGCCCCTATGACAGCAAGCTGATGCGGCTTGCCGAGATTTTGGGCGCCGTCCACTACCTGCGCGAGCTGTGCGGGGCCCAGGAAGGGCAGCTCTGGCGCGACGAGATGAAGGAAATCCTGAAGAACGAGGGCACCACCGCCGTCCGCCGCGCCAAGCTCGTGAACAGCTTCAATGACGGCTACCGGGGCTATCGCCGCACCTATCGCACCTGCACGCAGTCGGCCACGCTCGCCACGACCCGCTTCAGCACCGAGGGGGCGACGATCGCGGCTTCCCTGGCCCATGGCTCGACCTATGCGAGCAAAGGGCCGCCCGACGCCAAGCCGGAGGCTTCGCCTGAGGCCAATAAAGACGGCACGTCGTCGGACGCCAACAAAGGCGCCGCCCCGGACGCCAACACGGGAGCCGTTCCTCCTTCAAACGCCAATAAGAAAGAAGGCGCCGCCGCCGGGACTGAACCGAACGGGACTGCCCAAGGGGAGCCCGCGCAAGGCGCCGAGGCACAGGCCGCCGACGCCGGGCATGGTAAGCACCGGCGGCACCACAAGACCCCCGAGGCGCCCGCGACGCCCGAGACACAGGAGGCTCCCCAGCCTCCCGAGGCGCCGGCGGCCCCTAATCAAGGCTTCTAGCGTCCTTTAACAAGTTGTGAAGATTAACCGTTAGTTCACTCTGTCCTCCTGACGGCGGAAGAGGGGTGTAATTGTGACATCCCGGTCTTTCCGGTTAACACAAGGGGGCGCCCAGTTGCGGTCAGCACGGCGAACGTCGCGATCCTCGGAGACCGAGGCACAGAAGCAAGCGGCGCTCAGATATATCCTCGATGCCTGGGAAGAGGCGCTGCATGACGGCATCGAGCCGGAGATGCTGGCCAATGCCGCCTTGTTCGCAGCCCTCGCCGACCTGATCGGCGTCTACGGCGAGGACGCAGTGGCCAAGATGACGACGGGCCTATCCCGCCGCATTCAGCATGGCGAGTTCACTCTGAAGCGCACCCCGCAATAAAGCCGCTCAAGGGAAATAGCGCACGATCCCGTCGAGCACGAGGATCAGCCCGAAGGCGATCAGCACCCCGCCGGCGATCCGATTGATGAGCTTCAGCCGGCCTTCAGTCAGCCGATGCCTGATCGTGGCGATCAGCTCGGACAGCCCAAGCCACCACAACAAGCTGCCACCCATGACCGAGGCGACGAGGAGCAGAGCCTCGAGATAGGTATTGAGGCCGCCGATCAGCGAGCCGAGGCCGCCAATCATCGCCGCCATGCCGAGAATGGCGCCTGGATTGGTGACGGTGAGAAAGAAGGTCTGCGGGATAATGCCGGCGTGCTCGAGGAGACGGGACTTCTGCCCCAATGGAATGATCAGCGCGGGCTTGGCGAATAACAGGCCGAAGCCGAAGACGACGAGCAACAGGCCGCCCACGAACTGGATCAAGCCGGCATTGGCCATCATCACGTCGGAGATGGCCCTGATGCTGAAGGCCGCGATGGCCGCCAGCATGCCGTCGCCGAGCACGGCCCCGATGCCGGCTGCGAGGCCGGCCCAGAAGCCGCCCGCTACCGCCCGCTGAATGACGAGGACATTGACCGGCCCGATGGGCGCCGCCATCAGCAGGCCAATGGTGAGGCCGGCGAGCACGAGCTGGATGCCGGACAGCACGATATGCGCGCCTGCCTGCAAGGCCAGGGCCTATTTGCTCATCGAGGGTACGGAAAAACCAGCGACGCTCGCCGCGACCCAAGGTGAGGCCTGGACTTGCGCTCGTTCGCCGATCTGCGAGATTGATCGAGCACTCATGGAGTGATGCATGAATCGCCGGAACAGCTTCGTCATGATTGCCCTCCTGGCATTGGTAGCTGGCGCTGCCGCCCTTGTCTACGCTCGGCACCCGGGGCAAGGCGGAAGCGTCGAGGCGCTCAAGCCGGACCAGACGGTCAGCGCGCCTCCGGAAGCTCGCGCCGAGGCCACGGAGACGGGGGCTGTGCCCGGCCCAACTCCCAGAGTGCTCTACGATTTCAATGCGCTGCCGGAGCCCGTAAAACGCATGCTCAAGCAGATCGCCGGCGCGGCGGAAAGCGGCGACATCGAGACCATGCGGCCAGTGTTTGAATCGAACGAACTGAAGCCCATGGTGACGACCGCCTATGTCGACGACCCGATCGCATTTTGGAAGAAGGCGTCAGCCGACGGCACGGGACGCGATGTGCTTGCCGCCATGCTCAATGTTTTGTCGGCGGGCTTCGTGCGCGTGAGTCAAGGCAAGGACGAGACGTATGTCTGGCCCTATTTCGCCGAGACCGATCTTGCGACGCTGACGCCGCCGCAAGAGGTCGAGCTCTATCGCATCGTGCCGCCGTCGCTCGCGCTGCCTATGAAGAGAAGCGGCAAATACGCCTATTACCGGCTCGGCATCTCGACCAACGGCGTGTGGCAGTATTTTATTCAGTAGGCTTTCTTGACGGAAGAGCCTCGCCGAAGCGGACAGGCTCACCCTGAGCCTCGCCGAGATCCCCGTCCCACATGGCGATGTGTCCGCGCAGGATGGTGCCGACGGGCCAGCCCTTGATCTTTCGTCCGGCGAACGGCGTCCAGGCGCTCTTGCTGCCGATCCAGGCGTTGTCGATGGCTCGCTCGGCCTTGAGGTCGACGATGGTTAGGTCGGAGTCGTAGCCAACTGCAATGCGCCCCTTGCCGGCGATGCCGAAAATGCGCTGCGGGCCGGCGCTCGTCAGATCGACGAAACGGGAGAGGCTCAAGCGCCCGGCATTGACGTGGTCGAGCATGACCGGGACGAGCGTCTGCACCCCTGGCATGCCCGACGGCGTAGCGGGGTAGCTCTTGCCTTTCTCCTCCAGCGTATGCGGCGCGTGATCGGAGCCGAGCACATCGACCACGCCTTGGGAGAGCCCCCACCAGAGCCCCTCTTGATGGTGGCGGTCTCTAAGCGGCGGGTTCATTTGCGCCTTGGTCCCGAGCGCGGCGTAAGCTTCGGGCGCGGCAAGGGTGAGATGCTGAGGCGTGACCTCGACGCTCGCCACGTCTTTGTGGAGCGCAAGGAACTCCATCTCCTCCTTGGTCGAGACATGGAGCACATGCACGCGCTTTCCCGCTTGCGAGGCGACCCGAACGAGCCGCTCCGTGGCGGCAAAGGCCGCGCGAGCATCGCGCCACTCGCTGTGGCTCGATGGGTCGCCTTCGCGCTGCAAGGACATGCGCTCTTTGAGTCGCGCCTCGTCCTCGGCGTGGAAGGCGGCGCGCCGCCTGATCTTGGAAAAGATGCGCGCCAACGTCTCCTCGTCGTCGACCAGGAGGTCTCCGGTGGAGGAGCCCATGAACACCTTGACGCCGGCAGCGCCCGGCAGAAGCTCGAGCTCCGCCAACGCATCGACATTGTCGCGCGTGGCGCCGACGAAGAAGGCAAAGTCGCAATGCATGCGCGCGCGCCCGCGGCCGACCTTGTCGGCAAGCGCCGCGGCGCTCGTAGTCGCCGGCTTGGTATTCGGCATCTCGAACACGGCGGTGACGCCGCCCAACACTGCCGAGCGGCTCCCCGTCTCCAAATCCTCCTTGTGGGTCAGGCCTGGCTCGCGGAAATGCACCTGGGTGTC
>DASYIU010000163.1:0-7949 GCA_035997285.1 Methyloceanibacter sp.
CGGCCGGGGGCACCGCTTGCGTTGCCACGCTGGCTTGCGCCCGCTTGCCGCTTTCGGCTTTTGCTTTCATCATGGGAGCACGATGCTATAGGGGGCGGCTCCTCGCAATGCGGGTGGGCCCGCTCGGGCCCACGCCCTTTCCAGATTAACTTTCCCGCTCCGGAGATTTGCGCGTGAACAAGATCAAGGTCACGAACCCGGTCGCCGACCTCGACGGGGACGAGATGACGCGGGTCATCTGGCAGATGATCAAGGAGAAGCTGATCCAACCCTATCTCGACCTGCCGCTGCTCTCCTTCGACCTCAGCATCCAGAACCGCGACGCCACAGACGACAAGGTCACCGTCGATGCGGCTTATGCCGTCCAGGCCTGCGGCGTCGGCGTCAAATGCGCGACCATCACACCTGACGAGGCGCGGGTGAAGGAGTTCAGCCTCAAGAAGATGTGGAAGTCGCCGAACGGCACCATCCGCAACATCCTCGGTGGCGTCATCTTCCGCGAGCCAATCATCTGCAAGAACGTGCCGCGGCTCGTGCCGGGCTGGGCCAAGCCGATCGTCATCGGCCGTCATGCCTATGGCGACGTCTATCGCGCCACCGACTTCCGCGTGCCCGGCAAGGGCAAGCTCACCATCAGCTTTATCGGAGAGGACGGGACGAAGATCGAGCATGAGGTGCACGACTTCAAAGGCAGCGGCGTGGCGCTCGCTATGTTCAATGTCGACGATTCCATCCGCGACTTCGCGCGTGCCACCTTCAACTACGCGCTTCACCGCCGCATGCCGGTCTATCTCTCGACCAAGAACACCATCCTCAAGGCCTATGACGGCCGCTTCAAGGACCTCTTCGCCGAGGTGTTCGCCGCCGACTTCAAGCCGGAGTTCGAGCGAAACGGGCTCACATACGAGCACCGCCTGATCGACGACATGGTCGCAGCCGTCCTGAAATGGTCAGGTGGCTATGTCTGGGCTCTCAAGAACTACGACGGCGATGTGCAGTCCGACACGGTGGCGCAAGGCTTCGGCTCGCTCGGACTGATGACGAGCGTGCTGATGACGCCAGACGGCAAGACGGTGCTCGCCGAAGCCGCCCACGGCACCGTCACCCGCCACTTCCGGCAGCATCAGCAGGGGCGGGCGACCTCGACCAACGCCACGGCATCGATCTTTGCCTGGAGCGGCGCCTTGAAGCATCGCGCCAAGCTCGACGACAACGCCGAGCTGCTCCGTTTCGCGGAAACGCTCGAACGGGTGGTGGTCGACACCATCGAGGCGGGCTTCATGACCAAGGATCTCGCCCTTCTGGTCGGCGCCGAGCAGAGTTGGCTGTCGACGAGCGGCTTTCTCGACAAGATCGACGACAATCTCAGAAAAGAAATGGCCGACCGCGCCGCGGCCTAAGTCGCGGTGTCGGATTTGCGCTTGCGTCCCTCGCTTCGCGCCGCTTCGTCGGCCAGAGTCCGCGCCTTCGCGACCGCCCGGATTTGCTCGGTAATCTCTGGAGAGCGTCGGCTGATGCGCGCCAGGGCCTCTCGATCCAACGCATAGACGCGGCACCTCGTCTTGGCGACGACGTCGTGCTTGTGGCGGCGGCGCTCCAGAAGTGCCATCTCGCCGAAGAAGTCGCCTTCCTTCAAAACCACCTGCTTGCCCTCGTCGAGTTCGACCACGGCCTCGCCGCTCGCGATCAGGAACATGGCTTCGCCCGCGTGGCCGGCACGGACAATGGGAGCGCCAGGCAAGTAGCTTCGGGTATAGAGCAGCTTGGAGATCTCGGCGACCTCGCTCGCGTCCATCGTGGCGAACACGGGCACGCGGGAGACCATGCTCCAGGTGACGACGAATTGGTGGCGGCTCGATTCATGGCTGAAGCCCGTGGCAATGATGGCGACGGGGAGAGCGATCATGCCGACGCCGAGCAGCATCACCACACCGCCAAGAAGCTTGCCGAAAGGCGTGATCGGCACGACGTCGCCGTAACCGACCGTGGTGAGGGTGGCGAGCGCCCACCACGCCGCCGCGGGAATCGAGCCAAACTTGTCGGGCTGGGCCCCGCGCTCGAGCATGTACATCGCCGTCGAAGCGAACAGGAGCAGTACCAAGATGACGAGGAGCGCGCCGAGCAACGCGCGATACTCATCGGCGAGCACGCGGCCGAGCGTCTGCAGCGCGGGCGAGTAGCGCACGAGCTTGAGCAGGCGGAACAGGCGAAACACCCTGAGGATCCTGAGATCCAACGGCAACAAAAAGTGCAGGTACCAGGGCAGGAACGCGAGCAGGTCGATCAGCATGATCGGCCTTAGCGCAAAGCGGAGCCTCGCTCGCCAAGGCCGCAGCCGGCTCAGCATCGGGATGTCGACGGCGCTCCACACCCGCAAGACATATTCGATGGTGAACACGGCCACCGAGAAGAGGTTGAAGACCTCGAACGCAACCGCATAGCGCGTATCGAGCTCCTCGACCGTCTCGGCGGCAAAGGCGATCGCATTGAGGAAGATGAGGAGAATGATGAAGGCGTTGACCACGCGGCCCGCGGGATGGGCGTCGCCGCCGACCTCGAGGATGTCGTGGACCTCACGCCGCCAGCGCCGCCAGGCGGTCGTCGCGGGCATGTCTCAGGCGTGCCCGGCGCGGCGCTTTGCTTCAGTGCCCCCGGTGCCGGCGCCGGCTTCAGGGGCGCCGCCCAGCCCCGCGATCTTTGCCGCAATCGCCTCGATCGCCTGATCGGCGCGGGCGCCGTCGGGACCGCCGGCCTGGGCGAGGTCGGGACGGCCGCCGCCTCCCTTGCCGCCGAGCGCCTCGGCGCCGATGCGGGCAAGCTCGACGGCATCGTAGCTAGAGGTGAGGTCTCCCGTCACGCCGACAACGAGGGCCGCCTTGCCCTCCTCGCTCACGCCGACTATTGCCACGATGCCTGAGCCCAATTGCCGCTTGGCATCGTCGACAAGGCCGCGCAGGTCCTTGGGCGGCACGCCTTGGACCGCGCGAGCAAGAAGCTTCACGCCCCCCAGATCGCGCACAGCGGAGGCCCCGCCATGGCCTGCGCTGCCGCCCAGCCCAATCTCGCGCTTGGCGTCGGCGAGCTGGCGCTCGAGCTTACGGCGTTCGTCGATAATTGCGGCGAGCCGGGTGATGATCTCGTCGGGGGCGACCTTGAGGAGCTCGGCAGCCTCGCGCACCCGTTCGTCCTGGGTCGCGAGATAGTCGCGGGCCGCTTGCGCCGTCAGCGCCTCGATGCGGCGCACGCCGGAAGCGACCGCGCTCTCGCTCACGATCTTGAGAAGACCGATATCGCCGGTCCGCCGCACATGGGTGCCGCCGCACAGCTCGATGGAATAAGCGTGGCCGCACTTGGTGCTGGTGTCGCTTAACCCCATGCTGACGACGCGAACCTCTTCGCCGTATTTCTCGCCGAACAGCGCGAGCGCGCCCTGCCCGATGGCGGCCTCCGGAGACATCAGATGCGTCTCCACCGGCTCATTCTGCAGGATCATGGTGTTGACCAGGTCCTCGACCGCGCGGATCTCGGCATGCGACATCGGCTTCTGATGGGAGAAGTCGAAGCGGAGCCGCGCGGGCTCGACCAGCGAGCCCTTCTGTGCCACATGGGCGCCCAGCACCTGGCGCAGCGCCTCATGCAGGAGGTGGGTCGCCGAATGATGAGAACGGGTCGCCGTCCGGCGGCCGTGATCGACCACAAGCTCGACGGTGTCACCGACGTGAAGCGTCCCCTTCTCGACCACGCCCTCATGCAGGAAGAGACGATGCAGCTTCTTTTGCGTGTCATCGACCGTGAAGCTCGTACCCTTGGCGCCTGACAGCCAGCCGCGGTCGCCGATCTGGCCGCCCGATTCGCCATAGAACGGGGTCTGGTTGACGATGACGGCGCCACGCATCCCCTGTCTCAGCTCGCTGACGCGCTTGCCGTGCTTGACCAGCGCCACGATCTCGGCCGACGCGCTCTCGGTCTCGTAGCCGAGGAACTCGGTGGCGCCGAGCTCCTCTTTCAGCTCGAACCACAACGAGTCCGTCGCGGCCTCGCCCGAGCCCGCCCAGGACTTACGCGCCTCGGCGCGCTGCCGCTCCATGGCGGCGGCGAAGCCCTGCGCATCGACGCCGATGCCTTTAGCTTTCAGGGCGTCCTCGGTGAGGTCGTAGGGAAAGCCATAGGTGTCGTAGAGCTTGAAGGCGACCTCGCCGGCAAGCGTGTCGCCGCGCCGCAAGCCCTTCGTGGCATCGTCGAGAAGCCTGAGTCCGCGCTCGAGCGTATCGCGGAAGCGGGTCTCCTCGAGCTTCAGCGTCTCTTGGATCAGGCTCTTGCCCCGCTCAAGCTCGTGATAGGCGCGGCCCATCTGGTCGACCAGGGTGGGCACCAGCCGGTAGAGCAGCGGCTCCTTGGCACCGAGGATATGGGCGTGGCGCATGGCGCGCCGCATGATGCGGCGGAGCACATAGCCTCTCCCCTCGTTAGAGGGCAGCACGCCATCGGCGATGAGGAAGGACGACGCGCGCAAATGATCGGCGATGATGCGGTGACTTGGGGCGTGCTCGCCTTGCGCGGAAACGCCGGTCAAGTCCACCGAGGCCGCGATCAGCGCGCGGAAGAGGTCGATGGTGTAGTTGTCGTGAGTGCCTTGCAAGACGGCAGCGATACGCTCGAGCCCCATGCCGGTGTCGATCGAGGGACGCGGCAGGTCCACGCGGGTCCCGCCCGCGAGCTGCTCGTACTGCATGAAGACGAGGTTCCAGATCTCGACGAAGCGGTCGCCGTCGGCATCGGCGCTTCCGGGAGGACCGCCTTTGAGGGTCCGCCCATGGTCGTAGAAAATCTCAGAGGAGGGCCCACATGGGCCGGTATCGCCCATCGACCAGAAATTGTCTGATCCCGCGATCCTGATGATTTTCTCGTCGGGGAAGCCCGAGATCTTGCGCCAGAGCTTTGCCGCCTCCTCGTCGTCCTCATAGACGGTGATGAGGAGGCGCTTCTTGTCGAGCGCGAAGTCGCATGTAAGCAGCTCCCAGGCGAGCAGGATCGCGCGCTCCTTGAAATAGTCGCCGAAGGAGAAATTGCCGAGCATCTCGAAGAAGGTGTGGTGGCGGGCGGTGTAGCCGACATTGTCGAGGTCGTTGTGCTTGCCGCCGGCGCGCACGCATTTCTGCGACGAGGCGGCGCGCGGGAAGGCGGCCCTCTCCTGGCCAGTGAACACGTTCTTGAACGGCACCATGCCGGCATTGGTGAACATCAGCGTCGGATCGTGGCGCGGCACGAGCGGGCTCGAGGCCACCACCTCGTGATCGTTCTTGGCAAAGAAGTCGAGGAAAGCGGCACGGATGTCGTTGGTGCTGGTGTGGCCCACGCTGGTGTGGCTCACGCTTGTGTCGTCAGCACCTGTGGCGTCAGCGCTTGCGGACTTCGCGCCTTTAGGCTTGGCGCCTGCTTTCCCGGCACTTGCGTGCTTGGCGCTCGTGGGTTTGGTGGAGTTCATGGCAGGGTGATGGGAGACCTTTAGTTTCGCAGGGACCGGCGCTTACGAACAGCCTAGCCGATTCGGGCTAATGCCAAGCGCCATGGACCTTCTCAGTGACACCACGAGAAGGCTTACAGTCCCGCGTCAGACATAAGGTGAAGGAACCGGGGCTGTCTAGCGCCCCCCGGGGCCCTTTTCCCCGGCGGAGAGGCAAGCCGCAGGCGGCCTTGCCAAGCCGCGCCCGCCGCCCTGCCGTCGCCGTCAAACTTCCGAAGAGGGCCCTCTAGGCCCCGCGCCTGCCGCGCCGCGCCGCGCCGCCGGCGATGGGCGTGACGCCGTCACCTTCGGCAAAGCCGCCCTCGCTCCCCTCACCACCGGAGGCCTCGCCGCTTCCGGCCTCGCCACGAGCGGCCTCGACACGCGTGGGCTCGGACACGCCTTCCAGAATCTTGCCGGCGATGAGACCGGCATTCTGGCGGATCGCCCGCTCGATCTTCGCTGCGGTCTCGGGGTGCTCTTTCAGATAGGCCTTGGCGTTCTCGCGGCCCTGGCCGATGCGCTCGCTATCGAAGGAGAACCAAGCGCCCGATTTCTCGACGATGCCCGCCTTGACGCCGAGATCGACCAGCTCGCCCGTCTTGGAGATGCCCTCGCCATACATGATGTCGAACTCGATCTGCTTGAAGGGCGGCGCCACCTTGTTCTTCACCACCTTCACGCGGGTCTGGTTGCCGACCACCTCCTCACGCTCCTTGATGGCGCCGATGCGACGGATGTCGAGCCTGACCGAGGCGTAGAATTTCAGCGCATTGCCGCCGCTCGTGGTCTCGGGGCTGCCGAACATCACCCCGATCTTCATGCGGATCTGGTTGATGAAGATCACCATGCAGCGCGACTTGGAGATGGAGGCGGTGAGCTTGCGCAAGGCCTGGCTCATCAGGCGGGCTTGGCTGCCGGGCAGTTGATCGCCCATCTCGCCTTCGAGCTCAGCCTTGGGCGTCAGCGCCGCGACCGAATCGACCACGAGCACGTCGATGGCGCCGGAGCGCACCAACGTGTCGGTGATCTCGAGCGCCTGCTCGCCGGTATCGGGCTGGGAGATCAGGAGGTTCTCGAGGTCGACGCCCAACTTGCGCGCATAGACGGTGTCGAGCGCGTGCTCGGCGTCGATGAAGCCGCAAATGCCGCCCCGCTTCTGCGCCTCGGCGACGACATGGAGCGCGAGCGTGGTCTTGCCTGAGGACTCAGGCCCGTAAATTTCGACGACGCGGCCGCGCGGGAGCCCGCCGATGCCGAGCGCAATGTCGAGGCCAAGAGAGCCGCTAGAGATCGACTCGATCTCGACCGCCTTCTCGTTCTGGCCGAGTCGCATGATAGAGCCCTTGCCGAAGCCGCGCTCGATCTGCGAGATCGCCGCTTCAAGCGCCTTCTCTCTATCCATCTCAGCTCCTTCGACGAGGCGCAGCGCGACATTCAACATGGCCTTCTCCCTTATTTCACGAGCCCGTACAGGGTGGCAAATGGTGCTCCCGGCGCCGCCCCTTCCCGGCGCTCCTTAAGGCGGGCGCACGGAAGAGCGGCATCTCGTAAATGTACACGCTTTGTTCTCAGTTCGCAATATATCGAATATATCCCCTTGACGTATGCCACTGCCAACCCAATATCAGTAATCGTTGGAGGGTGCTATGGCCAAGAGCTTGACGTTTAAACAGTTCCGGCAGATGTACCCGAACAATGACGCCTGCTTGGCCCATCTTTTGGAGATTAGGTACGGCAAGGAACCCGTGTGCCCCAAGTGCGGTCAAATAGGCACGTTCCACAAGCTTAAGAAGCTTCCAGCCTATACCTGTAACTGCGGGCACCACGTTCACCCGATGGCTGGGACACCCTTCTATCGGTCGCGCACTCCGCTGACCACTTGGTTTCACGTCATGTTCTTGTTTTGTGTGACCAGAAATGGCGTGTCTGCAAAGGAAATCCAGAGGCTGACCGGAGTGACCTACAAGACCGCATGGCGAATCGGTCACGAGATCAGGAAGTACATGGGCTGGGTTGACGGCGACCGGACGCTGGGCGGCAAAGGCGGCCCCCGTGGTCGAGGTCGAATAAGGCTTTCATTGGCGGTAAGGACAAGGCCGGACACGATGACAAGCACATCGTCCTTGGCATGGTCGAGCGCCGGGATGAATTCTTACCCGCCAAGTCAAGAGCCGCCGAATCGCTGACGTGGTCCCTGTCATTCAGGAATGGGTGCGCGAGGGTAGCCGTAGATAGCGACACCAGCAAGTCGTTTGCGATCTGGACATTCATGGCTTCACCCACGAGCGGGGTTGACCGCTCCAAGAAAGAGCGCTCCAAGAAAGAGTATGTGCGCGGGGACGTGCATACGAACACCATCGAAGGCTTCTGGGGTGCCCCCAAGCGCGGCATTAGCGGGACTTACGTTTGGGTTTCCGCGAAGCACTTGCAGAAGTACCTTTGG
>DASYIU010000164.1:0-2076 GCA_035997285.1 Methyloceanibacter sp.
CTCGGCGAGCAAACAACGCCGTCAAAGGCCGCTTCAGCTGGCTGTTCTGATCCGCTTCCTATGTCATTATGGTCGGTGACTTCACCGGACGGAGTTTCCATGCGCCTGCTTTGCGCCTTTGTGCTGGCGGCTTCTCTGTGGGTGCTGCCCTTGGCTCTCGGCAACGATGGAGCGGCGGCGCTGGCGCAATCCGTCAGGCCACTTTCGATGCCTCAACGGCCCGTCGTCGAGGCCGCATTCCAATGCGGAATGTTCAACGGAAGCTTCTCGTGCAAGGCGGCGCCTGGCGGAGTGGCGCATGGCAAGAATGCCTCTCCGGGTGCCGAGAGCGAAAGCCCCGACGAGTCACCCCAAGGCGTGACGGGAGAGACGACGAACCCCGCCGCAACCACCTATGGCGCCGGCACGCCCGCTCAAGGCGCCGAGGAGACGCCCAAGCGCGGCGAGCATTCATGCCCTCCCGGCTACAGGGTTCTCGCCGTCCCAGGCCAGTTTGGCTATTGCGAGCCGCCAGAGGGAACGTCTGCCGCGGCCACCGCCTGCCAGCATGGCATGGTCGGCACGCCACCCAACAACTGCCACTGCCCGACGAATTCAGAGCTATTGGGCGGCAATTGCGTTCATTACAGCGCGACGTGTCACAGCGGACTGGCCGCCGACGCCATCCCCCAAGCTTGCCCGGGAGCCGACGAGAAGCTTGCTTGCAAAACCCGTCAAGATGGATTGAAGAACTGTTGCTGTTTGACCTACGACAAGCTGTAGGCACTGAAGCTTCCTTACCTGATCGCCGCCTGCACGGCGTCGAGCACGCGGGCGAACTGACCGAACACCCAATAATGGCCGGCGCCCTGGATCACATCGAGCCGGCAGTTGGGCAGCGTCTCGGCGAGATGATAGGCCGCGCGCGGCGGCACGATGGTGTCGTCGCTGCCCTGCCACATCACCGCCGGCACGTCGATGTCGGCAAGCTTCAGGTCCCACGGCGCGCAGAACAGCCGCAAGTCCTGAAGCGCCCCGTCGATGCCGGGTCTTAAGCCTTCCTTGATCGCCGCCTGAAGATTGGCCCTCACCTCAGGCCGCACCAGGACGGCGCGGTCAGACGGCGTCACCCGCTGCATCAGCGCGCGATAGGCCGCGCCCGGCGCCCATCGCACCACGCTCCGCAACGACCAGAAGAAGGCGGCGCAAGCCCGCGGCGATCGCCCGAGCCTGGTGAAGATGAGTTTATGCAGCCCCGACATGCGGATGCGGCGGTGACATTCGGCGATCGGGCCGACCGGGCTGACCAGTGCCAGCAGCACGACGCGGGCAGGCATCGCCGCCGCGGCAGCGACCGCGTGAGGGCCGCCCCCAGAGACGCCGATGACGGCGAACCAGTCGAGACCGAGGGCGTCGGCCAGCGCCTCGATGTCCTCAGCCGTTTGCGCCAAAGCAACTGTGCGGCAGTAATCGGAAAGTCCATAGCCGGGCCGCTCGGGCGCGATGATGCGCAAGCCCCGCGCCCGCGCCGCTTCGTCGGTGAGCGCAAACATGAAACGCGAGCCCGGCGTGCCGTGGATGGCGAGCACGGGCAGGCCTTGCGCATCGCCGAATTCGGCGTAGCCGATGCGCCTGCCGTCGGCGAGACGAAGGATACGGGAGTGGCGGTCGGTGGCTGCTGCCGGCTCTTCCGTTCTGACGACGCTATCCATGGCTACCCTCTAACAGGCCGGGGCCTCATCCTTCGAGACGGCCCTCCTCAGGATAAGGGTTCAGCTTCCTCATGGTGAGGAGCAGTCGAGCCACGTCGTGGCAAAGCCTGCATCTCGAACCACGAGGCTACGACCTCGCTACTCGCAGCCAATGATAATGTCGCCCGGGTTGATGATCAGCGTCACCGGCTTGCCTTCGTAGAGACCAAGCGACTCCAAGGTGGCGATCGTGACCGATGACTGGAGCGTGGTGTCACCGGCGATGGCGACGTAGACGATGGCCGTCACCGCCCCTTTGCGGATCTCCAAGATCTTGCCTTCGATCTGGTTTCCCGTGCTGAGTTTGCTGAACTTCATGTCCCTGCTCCGTCGTCAGCTTTTAGAT
>DASYIU010000165.1:0-13018 GCA_035997285.1 Methyloceanibacter sp.
ATTGACATGATCGGCCACGAGCTCCGCCCGTCCATGCAGGGGGTCATCGACATGACCGAGCTCCTGCTGGCGAGCCCGCTCGACGGTACGCAGCTCCGCTACACCGAGACGTTGGCGCAGTCGGCGCGGAGCCTGCTCGGCGTGCTCAACGACGTCCTCGATTTCTCAAGGCTCGAGGCCGGGCGCTTCGAGCTCGACCAGGCGTCCTTCGACCTGCACGAGCTGGTCAACAGCGTGGCGGCGGTCTTGCAAACGCGGGCCAACGAGAAGGGTCTCACCAGTGGCGTCGACATCGGGGCGAGCTGTCCCCGTTTCGTCATCGGCGATGCAGCGCGCATCCGTCAGATCCTGATGAGCCTGATCGACACGGCGCTGAAATTCACCTCGATAGGCTCGGTACGTTTACATGCGGGCGCGACCGAGGAGGGCGGGCACTTTCGGCTGCGCTTCGACGTCGCCGACACCGGCGTCGGCCTGAGCAGGGCGGTTCAGGAGCGCCTGTTCCAGCCCTGCGTGCAGATCGACGGCGCGTTCGCCAGTCAGGGCGGAGATGCCGGGCTTGGTCTGCCGATCGCGCGCAAGCTTGCGGAGCTAATGGTCGGGGTGGTCGGCTGCCGGAGCGTAGTCGGTCAGGGCAGTCTCTATTGGTTCACGCTTCCCGCCGAGCAGGCTGGCGCCAGTGCGCCGGCCGCGAAGCAAGTAAAGGAGGGAGCCCCGCAAGGCACGCTTTCGGGTCATGTCCTCGTGGTCGAGGACAATGCCGTGAACCGCATGCTGATCGGGACCTATCTCGAGGAGTTCGGTCTGACCCATGAGATGGTGGACAGCGGCGCCGGTGCCGTAATGAACCTCGCGACCAAGACCTACGACCTCGTGCTCATGGACATCCTGATGCCAGACCTCGATGGCATCGAGACCACCAAGCGCATTCGCAGCCTGCACGCGCCGTCGTCTGAGGTGCCCATCGTGGCGCTCGTCGCCCCGGCGATGAAGGGCGACTGCGGGGCCTATCTCTCCGCCGGCATGGACGCCTATGTGGCGAAGCCGATCCGCGGGCGCGAGCTCTATGCGGCGCTCGCCCCGCTTCTCGCGGCCGGCCAAGCCGAGCCCGCGCTCAAGCTCGTCAAAGCCTAGCTTCCCAAAATTGCGTCTCGCACCGCGTGCGGCTAGAGATTATCCAGCAAGACGCCCGCGAGCAGGATCAGATAGGCGATCAGCAGCAGCCCGAGGCCGTAACCGGTAAAGAACGGCAGCGGCACGATCATGCCGATAACCACCAAGGCGGCGATGACGGCGGAGACGAGAAAGGTCTCTCTCCGCGGCGTGCTCAGATGAAAGTTCATGATGCCCCCCAATCGACCAGCGCCTCGAATGATCGGCGCGAAGAGGGACTGTAGCGGCAAAGCACTGCCTCTGTCATCGCCTCGCTAGAGTGAGCCGGGTATGAGGCGCGTCACTTGCCGGTGCAGCCGGCGGTGGCAACAAGGAGCAGGAGAAGCGCCGCTGCCAGCGTGCCGAGGCGGCTCATAACGGCACGCGCTCGCGGGCGCGCAAAGGCGGCACGGGGACGCTCTCTTGCGCGAGCTGGTCAGCCTTGGCATCGACCAGCTTGACGATGCTCATCATGATGTCGTTGAGCTGGAAGTCCTTAGGCGTGTAGACGGCAGACGCGCCGCACTGCTTCAGGATATTGACGTCGTCGGCCGGGATGATGCCGCCGACCACCACGGGGACTTCGCTTAAGCCCGCCTCGCGCAGGCGCTGCACCACCTCGCGCACCAGCGAGACATGAGAGCCTGAGAGGATCGAGAGCCCGACCACGTGGGCGCGCGCCTCGCGCGCCTGCTCGACGATCTCGGCGGGGGTCAGCCTGATCCCGTCATAGACGACCTCCATGCCGACATCGGTGGCGCGCACAGCGATCTGCTCGGCGCCGTTCGAATGGCCATCGAGGCCGGGCTTGCCGACCACGAAAGTCAGCGTGCGCCCGAGCTTGCCCGAGACCTCCTCGACCTGACGGCGCACCTCTTCGAGCCTTGCTTTATCGATCGCGTGCTTGGCGTGGATGCCGGTAGGCGCGCGGTATTCGCCAAACACCTCGCGCAGGATCTGGCCCCATTCGCCGGTGGTCACGCCGGCTTTCGCCGCAGCAATCGAGGGCGGCATGATGTTGCGGCCTTCGCTAGCGGCCGATTTCAGATCGACCAGCGCCTGCCGCACCGCCGTCTCGTCGCGCCGCTGACGCCAGGCCTGAAGGGCCGCGACCTGCCCGATCTCGATCGACTCCGGCACGGTGAGGATGCCTTCGATGCCGTTTGCCGAGAGCGGCGATCCCTCGGTCTCGGTATAGGCGTTCACCCCGACGAGAATCTGCTCGCCCTTCTCGATGGCCTCGACGCGGGCCGCGTTCGACGCGATCAGCGCCTCTTTCATGTAGTCGATTGCCGCGACGGCGCCGCCGATGGATTGGATGCGGGCAAGCTCGGCGCGAGCCTCTTCCTTCAACTCCTCGACCTTGCGGTCGATCTCGGCCGATCCGTCGAAGATGTCGCCATAGTCGAGGAGGTCGGTCTCGTAGGCTACGACCTGCTGGAGCCTCAGCGACCATTGCTGGTCCCAGGGTCGCGGCAGGCCGAGCGCCTCGTTCCAGGCGGGGAGCTGCACGGCGCGCGCCCGCGCCTTTTTCGACAGCGTGACGGCCAACATCGACAACAGGATGCGATAGACGTTGTTCTCGGGCTGCTGCTCGGTGAGCCCCAGCGAGTTGACCTGTACGCCATAACGGAAGCGGCGCAGTGCCGGGTCCTCGACGCCATAGCGGGTTTGCGCGATCTCGTCCCACAGGTCGACGAAGGCGCGCATCTTGGAGACCTCGGTGATCAAGCGCACCCCGGCATTGACGAAGAAGCTGATGCTGCCGACGACTTGCGGAAACTGGTCTGGCGTCACTTCGCCAGAGTTCTTCACCTCGTCGAGCACGGCCTCGGCCGTGGCCAGCGCGAAGGCCAGTTCCTGCCCCGGTGTCGCCCCCGCCTCCTGCAGATGGTAGGAGCAGACATTGGTCGGGTTCCATTTCGGCATCTCGCGGTTCGTGTAGACGATCACGTCCTTGATCAGCCTGAGCGATGGGACTGGCGGGTAGATGTAGGTCCCGCGCGAGAGATACTCCTTCAGAATGTCGTTCTGCACCGTGCCGGTGAGCTTCGCCCGATCGGCCCCCTGCTCGTCGGCCAGCGCGATATAAAGCGCCAGCAGCCAGGCCGCCGTCGCGTTTATGGTCATGGAGGTGTTCATCTCGCCAAGCGGGATGCCCTCGAACAGGCTCCGCATGTCGCCGAGATGGGAGATCGGCACGCCGACCTTGCCGACCTCGCCGCGGGCAAGGAGATGATCTGAATCGTAGCCGGTCTGGGTAGGCAGATCGAAGGCAACCGAAAGCCCGGTCTGGCCTTTGCCGAGATTCTTCCGGTATAGCTCGTTGGAGGCCTTGGCCGTTGAATGGCCGGCATAGGTGCGGAACATCCATGGCTTGTCCCGCTTGGGCGATTTTCCGCTCATGGTCTGGCCCGCTCGTTGGATTGGCACACATCGAAGCATGCCGGAGGTCCTAGGGCAACCTCGGGCTACGCAGAAGCCCAGCCAAACGGCCGTCGCGAGGGCCTTCCGGACTACGAGGCGTCGGGAATGATCGACACGACGACACGGGTATCGACATTCGCGACGACGATCGCCTTGCCCCAGCGGAAATAGAGATATACGGGCGTCGCCGGCAGGTCGGTGAAGATTACGTCCGGGAGCGGAAAGAGATGCACCGACTCCGGCACGGGTGCCCCAACCTTGATCGAGGCATTGTCGGCCTCGACAGGTGGAACAAGCGCTGCCTTATGGTTCGAGAAATACTCGCGGACCTTGGTTTGGTGCAGGGCATCGAATTGCGTCGCGTCGGATGGTCCCTCCGCGACCGCGGCTTTTGACAGCGCGACGCTCCCCGCCTGTTCGGCGGCGCCCGACTCGATCGGGTTTGCTCCCGCGGCGACCAATGTCGCCGTGAGCGTCGCGGCTAAAACGATGGGACCGTGGGTCATGAGCGTTCTCTCTTCGAAGAAGGCGGAAACGGCGACGCCCGAAAGCGCCGCCCCTTCCGGTTTACCGCCGGCGAGCCAGCGGATTAATAGGACGAGTTCGGCGAGGGGAGTTTACCCTCCTTCACAGGGGGCTTGTTCACAGGGGGCTTGGCAGCAGATGCACCGAGATCCTCTGTGGATTTGCCAGTAGCGCCTGCGGCGCTGCCCTGGTCGCTGGCCTCCGGCGAGCTTGGGATGGCTGCTTCACCGGCACCAGAGTCGTCTGGAACGTCGGCGCTTCCCTGGTCAGCCGCGCCTGGGGCTTCTGTGCCTTGCTCGGCCCCGCCGCCAGCATTGCCGGTATCGGTGCCGACGATCGTGATGTCGCTCTTAGCGCCAGGGGCATCTCCCTTGGCGCCGGGAGCGTCCTCGGCAAGAGCCGCCGTCGCGGTAAGCCCGAAGGCCAGCACCGCCGCCGTCGCCAAAAGGGTCAGTTTCGATCTCATTGAGCTCTCCTTCCAATAGTCTGGTCTTGACTCTGGTCTTGGGGGAACCCAAGCGCGACGGGCTTATCGTGAGCCGCTTGCCCGTTTTGCCCGTTGGCGCTCGGGGCTATCGGGGAACGTGCGGGCTCTGCGAGGGTTCCGTCATATGCAGGACGCGTGTTTTGCCCTCTGGGCAGCGTGCCCTGTTTTCGCTAACGCTCCCTGCCGGCTGGCTGGGGGCTTACCGGAAATGAGACTTTTGGGCGGAGAAGGGGCGCCTTTGCGGCCCTTTTGCGCGTTAAGGCTCCCACCTGCAAATATGTTGCAGTCGCGAGATGAATAACGGAGAATTGCCGCAGTGCAAAAACAGGTCGAACAAGTGGGGACTGGGGGGACAATTGGAATGAATGAGATGTCGCTAGCCGCAGTGTCTCAAGCAACGGCTGCGCCTGCGAGCGCAGTTAAAGATCTTTACGAGATCGGCGAGATTCCCCCGCTCGGTCATGTGCCGAAAAATATGTACGCCTGGGCGATCCGCAAAGAGCGCCACGGTCCTCCGGATGAGGCCATGCAGGTCGAGGTGCTGCCCACCTGGCAGCTCGATTCCCACGAGGTGCTGGTGTTGGTGATGGCGGCGGGCGTCAACTATAACGGCGTCTGGGCGTCGCTCGGGCAGCCGCTCTCGACCCTCGACGTTCACAAGAACCCCTTTCACATCGCGGGCTCGGACGCGTCCGGCATCGTCTGGGCCGTGGGCTCCAAGGTCAAACGCTGGAAGGTCGGCGACGAGGTCGTCATTCACTGCAATCAAGACGACGGCGACGACGAGGAGTGTAACGGCGGCGATCCGATGTTCTCGCCCTCGCAGCGCATCTGGGGCTACGAGACCCCTGACGGCTCCTTCGCACAGTTCGCCCGCGTGCAGGACCGCCAGCTGCTCGAGCGGCCGAAGCATCTCACCTGGGAAGAGGCCGCTTGCTACACGCTGACGCTCGCCACCTCCTACCGCATGCTGTTTGGCCACCGGCCGCACACGCTCAAGCCTGGCCACAATGTTCTGGTGTGGGGCGCCTCGGGCGGTCTCGGCTCGATGGCCGTGCAGCTCTGCGCCACTGCCGGCGCCAATGCCATCGGCGTTGTCTCCGATGACGATAAGCGCGACTACGTCATGTCGCTGGGCGCCAAGGGCGTCATCAACCGCAACAAGTTCAAATGCTGGGGGCAGATGCCGAAGGTCGGCACGCCGGAATATGACGCCTGGGCCAAAGAGGTGCGCGGTTTCGGCAAGGCGATCTGGGAGACCACCGGCAAAGGCGTGAATGTCGACTGCGTGTTCGAGCATCCGGGCGAGGCGACCTTCCCGGTCTCCTGCTTCGTGGTGAAGCGCGGCGGCATGGTCGTCTTCTGCGCCGGCACCACCGGCTACAATCTCACCATGGACGCCCGCTATGTGTGGATGCATCAGAAGCGCATTCAGGGCTCGCACTTCGCTCACCTGCTGCAGGCGAGCCAGGCCAACCGGCTCGTCATCGAGCGGCGCATCGATCCATGCATGAGCGAGGTGTTTCCCTGGGAGCAGATCCCGAAAGCTCACATGCGCATGTGGAAGAACGAGCATCGTCCCGGCAACATGGCGGTGCTGGTGAGCGCGCCATGCACGGGCTTGCGCACCTTCGAGGACGTGCTCGAGGCGAGCAAGCAGATGCATGGCGGCTGAGCTAACGTTCGGGTCGCCTGCGCGCATTCGAGAGGGAACCTTGGGGCCTACCCCCAAGTTAGCGCTGTTTCGACTCCCGCCCGCATCGGCGTAAGGTGCCCCTGCAACTGTGGCGTGAGCTGCATGAGAGAGGGGCACGGGTATGGAAAATCCACTGGTGAAGAAGGATTTGATCGACGCGATCCTCGAATTGCGCGCCGACGTCGAGCGGGAGCTTCAAGCCAACAAATATTATGTGGCCCTGCACAAGCTCGACGAGCTTTTGGCCGCAATCAGGCCGCTCGAAATCATCGAGGCCACGGTCAATCCGGCTTCGAGCCCGAGGCCGGTGGCCGAGTCCGTCGCCGAGGCCGCGCCGCACGAGGCTGAGCGGACTTGGACCGGGGTCGTGCAGGAGACCGTCGGAGAGCCGAGCTGGCAGCCCGCTCCGGCGGAGGCTTCAGGCGACGCGCTCAGGGCGTCGTAAGCTCGCGTCCTCTCCCGCTTTTCCGATTTGACTCCTGCCGCGGAGCACGCTTCCGTGGATTTGGGTCGTAGATTCATTCGATTTTTTCGCATGAGGAGCACGATTTGCCTGTCGCCGAAACCTTGAGGGGAAGCGAGCGGGCCGCTGGCCCTGAGCTTATTGCTCTCCTCGATGCCGCTTCCGAGGCCGCCGCCACGCTCCGCGACCGCGCGGTCGAGGCCGTAGCGGCCAAGGTCACCGTCGGCGGCAAGCTCGATACTGCCGCGCTTGAGCGCGAGCAGCGCGCAGCCCATGGCCTTGCCTGGGTCGCCACTTACGCCGAGGCCATCGCGCAAATCGCAAGCTATGCGCGGCGCATGCAGAGCGAAGGCCGCTTCGGCGAGCTTGAGAGTCTGCTCGCTCAGATCGGCGCCGCCGAATATCTCTCGCAGCTCCTCGGTGGCGTGATGATGAGCCAGGGCGAGGTAGTCAGGCTGCACGAGCTGGGGCTAGCGGAGGCCGATCAGGCGAACCTCCACACGCCGTCCGTTCGCGCGCTGATCCTGGGCACGACGCCCGGGACCCGCGCCCGGGCCGTCGAGCTGATCAAGGGAGCCCAAGGCACGGCGAGCTTCGGCGACACCGGCCTCGACGAGACGCTGCAAGCCATCCGCGACGAGATGCGCCGCTTCTCCGAAGCCGAGGTCGTTCCGCATGCGCAAGAGTGGCACCTCAAGGACGAATACATTCCGCTTGAACTGATCGCTCAGATGAGCGAGCTCGGCGTGTTCTCGCTCACGTTGCCTGAGGAGTTCGGCGGACTCGGCCTCGGCAAGGAGGCCATGTGCGTCGTCTCCGAGGAGCTGTCGCGCGGCTATATTGGCGTGGGCTCGCTCGGCACGCGCTCGGAGATCGCCGAGGAGCTCATCCTCAACGCCGGCACCGACGCGCAGAAGCAAGAATGGCTGCCCCGCATCGCCAGCGGCGAGGTGCTGCCGACGGCGGTGTTCACCGAGCCCAATATCGGCTCGGACCTCGCTTCGCTCACCACACGCGCGGTGCGCGACGGCGACGTCTATCGCATCACCGGGCAGAAGACCTGGATCACCCACGCCGCTCGCGCCGACCTCATGACCGTGCTGGCGCGCACCGATCCCAAGGAGAAGGGCTATCGCGGGCTCTCGATGTTCCTGGCGCCCAAGCCGCGCGGCACCGACGACAATCCCTTCCCCGCGCAAGGCATGACCGGCGGCGAGATCGAGGTGCTCGGTTATCGCGGCATGAAGGAGTTCGACATCTCCTTCGACGGCTTCGCCGTCCCCGCCGCCAATCTTCTCGGCGGCGTCGAGGGCCAAGGCTTCAAGCAGCTGATGCAGACCTTCGAGGCTGCCCGCATTCAGACCGCGGCGCGGGCCATCGGCGTGGCGCAATCGGCGCTCGACTTAGGGCTGCGCTATGGCATGGAGCGCGTGCAGTTCGGCAAGCCGATCGTCGATTTCCCGCGCGTCTCCGACAAGCTCGCCATGATGGCGGCGGAGATCCTGCTTGCCCGCCAGCTCATTTATTCCGCAGCGCGGGAGAAGGATGCCGGCCGCCGCTGCGATCTCGAGGCCGGCATGGCCAAGTTGCTCGCCGCGCGGGTGGCCTGGGCTGCCGCCGACAATGCGCTGCAGATCCATGGCGGCAACGGATTTGCGCTGGAATATCCGGTGAGCCGGGTGCTGTGCGACGCGCGCATCCTGTCGATCTTCGAGGGCGCCGCGGAAATTCAGGCCAATGTGATTGCCCGCCGGCTCCTCGAGGGCTGAGCGTCGCAAGACATAAGCCGGCACAAGCCGGCATAACGAAGTGGAGGAAACGCATGCGTGTGATGAAACTGGCGTTCTTTGTGCTTGGCGCGCTCGTCGTGGCAAGCGGCTCGGCTTACGCGGTCGACGTCAACAAGAAGATCGAGTCGCCCGGACAAATGCTCGTGGTGTGGACGATCGCCTCAGAGTTCTGCTCGATTAAGGACTGGCACCCTGCGGTCGCCGATTGCCAGGAAAGCAAGGAGGGCGACGCCACCTTCCGCACCCTCACCTTGAAGGACGGCGGCAAGATCAAGGAGAAGCTCGATGCGTCCGACGATACGAGCTACAGCTACGAGATCGTCGAGAGCCCGCTGCCGGTGAAGAACTACCAGGCGAAGCTCTGGGTCGAGCCGGACGAAAGGGACCCGAGCCGCACCGTCATCCACTGGGACGCGGCCTTCGACGCCAATGGCGCGAGCGACGACGATGCCAAAAAGACGATCGGCGATATCTTCACGGCCGGCTTGAAGGGCATCAAGCAGAAGGCGATGCCTCCCGAGGGCCAAGAGGACAAGAACTAGCTGACATCGGGGCTCATGAGCGAGCGCTCGATCCTCATCACCGGCTGCTCGTCGGGCATCGGCTTGGCATCGGCGCGTGAGATGAAGGCGCGCGGGTGGCGGGTGTTCGCCACAGCGCGCAAGCATGAAGACCTCGCGCGGCTGCGCGACGAAGTCGCCGTCGAGAGCCTCTATCTCGATTACGCCGAGCCCGCCTCCATTGCCGAAGCCGCCGAGCACGTTCTGGCGGCGACGGGGGGCAGGCTCACCGCGCTGTTCAACAATGGCGCCTATGGCCAGCCCGGCGCCGTCGAGGATTTGACGCCGGACGTGCTCCGCGCCCAGTTCGAGGCCAATGTGTTCGGCTGGCACGATCTCACGCGCAGCGTCATCCCGTCGATGCGGGCGCAAGGAGAGGGGCGGATCGTATTCTGCTCCTCGGTGCTGGGCCTGGTCGCGGCGCCTTATCGCGGCGCCTATTGCGCCTCCAAATTCGCCATCGAGGCGCTCGCCGACACGCTGCGCATGGAGCTGGCGACCACCGGGATCAAGGTCGTGCTGATCGAGCCGGGCCCCATTGCCAGCCGCTTCCTCGAGCACGCGCTTGAGGCCTATCGCCGCAACATCGATCTCGATGGCTCACCCCATCGAGAGGTCTATCGCGCGCGCATCGCGCGTATGGAGGAGGGCGGCAGCCAGACCTTCAAGCTCGGGCCCGAGGCGGTGGCCGCCAAGTTGGTCAAGGCCTTGGAGAGCCGGACGCCCAAGCCCCGCTATTACGTCACCGTGCCGACCTATGTTGCGGCCTTTTTACGCCGCCTCCTGCCGACCCGCGCCCTCGACGCGGTAGCTGCGAGCAACTAAAGTCGCGAACCGGGCGTTGCTCTAGGCCCGAATCATGGGGACCCATGGAACGCATCGTCCACCTCGCCATTCCCTTCGCGCTTGCTGCCGTCGTCCTCGTACTGCTGCTCGGACTGTGGAACATGCTCCGCGGCGGGGACCCCAATCTCAGCCAAACCCTGATGCGGTGGCGGGTGATCCTGCAATTCGTTGCCCTTTGCATCGTCATGGCCGCCATCTACCTGGCCGGAAAGTAGCCTCTCGAGCTTGTAACGAAGGCTTGACCCTCCTCAGCGCCAAGCTACGCTAAGCTTCAAAATCGGCGTGAAACCCGCGGGACCCTGGGGATTCAGGGCGGGTGGTGATGGTTGTTCTCAATAAGATCTACACGCGCACCGGCGACGACGGCACCACTGCGCTCGGCTCGGGGCGGCGCGTCTCGAAATACGACCTCAGAGTTGAGGCCTATGGCACGCTCGATGAGACCAACGCCGCCATCGGCCTCGCCCGGCTCCACACAAGAGGCAAGCAGCCCGCGCTCGATGCCATGCTCGCGCGCATCCAGAACGATCTGTTCGATCTCGGCGCCGATCTCTGCTTTCCCGATGAGACCAAGGACGCCCGCGGGCGCTTGCAGGTGAGCGATGCCCAGGTGAAGCGGCTGGAAGGCGAGATCGACGAGCTTAACCGCGAGCTTCAGCCCTTGCGCTCCTTCGTGCTGCCCGGGGGCTCGCCCGCCGCCAGCTTCCTGCATCTCGCCCGCACCGTCTCGCGCCGGGCCGAGCGCCTGATGGTGGCGCTGGCTTCAAGGCCGGGCGAGCCGGTCGGCGCCGCTGCGCTCCGCTACATCAATCGGCTGTCGGATTTCCTGTTCGTCGCGGCACGCTTCGCCAACGACAAGGGTAAGTCCGACGTGACGTGGGTGCCGGGCAAGAACCGCTGATGCGGGGAACGGTCGATCCGTGTTCATACCCCTCCATGACACCAATCCCCTGAAGTGGATCCGCTATCAATATGTGACGGTGGCCCTGATCGTTCTCAACGTCGCCATCTATGCGATCTTCGAGACTGGCTGGTTCATTCCGCTTGATGATGAGAATACCGCAGCCTTCGCCGTCATCCCGGCCAAGCTGATGGCAGGGGGCGAGGCCGGCGGATCGATCTTTGCCACCGGGGCCTTCCCGATGCCTGAGCGCTTCACCCTCATCACCTACATGTTCCTGCACGGGAGTTGGATCCATCTCCTCGGCAACATGCTGTTCCTCTGGGTGTTCGGCGACAATATCGAGGACGCCATGGGCCATCTCCGCTTCATCATGTTCTACCTGATGTGCGGGATCTTCGCCGCCGTGCTCCATTCCTGGATGATGCCGACCTCTGAGTTGCCGCTGATCGGAGCGAGCGGCGCGGTGGCCGGGGTCATCTCCGCCTATCTGATCCTGCATCCCAAGGTGAAGGTCTGGGTGCTCGCGCTGTGGCGCATTCCGATCAAGATCACCGCCTCCTGGGCGCTCGGCATCTGGATCGCCGCGCAGTTCGGAAACCTCTTGTTCGAGAGTGAGGAGAACGTGGCCTGGTGGGCCCATATCGGCGGGCTGGCGGCCGGAGCGGTATTGATCCTGTTCATGCGGCGGCGCGGTGTACCGCTGTTCGACAAGACCAGAGGCGGGGCCTAAAAACCTCCCGAAACCCCAGAAACCATTGACTTGAGCCATGGCCGGCAGTACCGTCGCGGCTATTTCGCAGTTGCGAGATGGCTGGATTTTGGGGCTGGCTACAAACGTGCGGGGAACCCAAGCCGCATGAAGATTCTCGTTCCCGTGAAACGGGTCGTCGATTTCAACGTCAAGGTCCGCGTCAAGTCGGATGGCAGCGGGGTCGACCTCGCCAACGTCAAGATGTCGATGAATCCATTCGACGAGATTGCCGTCGAGGAGGCCGTCCGCATCAAGGAGCGGGGCGAGGCGACCGAAATCGTCGCCGTCTCGATCGGCGGCGTGAAGTCGCAGGACACGCTGCGCACCGCGCTCGCCATGGGGGCCGACCGCGCCATCCTGGTGAAGACCGACCAAAGCGTCGAGCCGCTCGCCATTGCCAAGCTGTTGAAGAGCGTCGTCGAGAGCGAGAAGCCCGACCTCGTGATCATGGGCAAGCAGGCCATCGACGACGACTGCAATCAGTCGGGGCAGATGCTCGCAGGCCTGCTCGGCTGGCCGCAGGGCACCTTCGCCTCGAAGGTCGAGCTCAACGGAGCCAAGGTCAAAGTGGTGCGCGAGGTGGACGGAGGTCTCGAGACGCTCGTGCTGTCGAAGCCGGCCGTGGTCACCACCGATCTCAGGCTCAACGAGCCGCGCTACGCGTCGCTCCCCAACATCATGAAGGCGAAGAAGAAGCCGATCGACGAGACCACGCCCGAGGCGCTCGGCGTTGACATCGCCCCGCGCCTGAAGGTGCTGTCCGTCGCCGAGCCGAAAGTCCGCGAGGCGGGCGTCAAAGTGGATAGTGTCGCCGTGCTCGTCGACAAATTGAAGAACGAGGCGGGAGTCCTCTAGATGGCGGTCCTCCTGCTGGCAGAGCACGACAACAAGAGCCTCGCGCCAGCGACCGCCAAGGCGTTGACTGCCGCGTGCGCGCTCGGCAGCGACGTCGATATTCTCGTCGCCGGCCAGGATTGCCGCGGCGTTGCCGAGCAAGCCGCCAAGCTCGACGGTGTTCGTAAGGTCCTCCTTATCGAAGCGCCGCATCTGGAACAGCGCCTGGCGGAGGAGACGGCGGCAGCGGTGCTGCCGCTGATGCAGACTTATAACGTGCTGCTCGCGCCGGCCACGACCACGGGCAAGAACGTGCTGCCGCGGGTGGCGGCGCTGCTCGACGTGGCCCAGATTTCCGACATCATCGAGGTGAATTCGCCCACAAGCTTCGTGCGCCCGATCTATGCCGGCAATGCCCTGCAGACGGTGGAGACGAGCGACAAGATCGTCGTCGGCACGGTCCGCACCACGGCGTTCGCCAGCGCTGGGGGGGGCGGCTCGGCGCCGATCGAGATCGTCGCCCCGCCTTCGGCAGTCGGGCTGTCGAGCTTCGAAGGCTCAGAGATCAGCGTGAGTGAGCGGC
>DASYIU010000166.1:0-2864 GCA_035997285.1 Methyloceanibacter sp.
AGGGCATAGATGCCTGCGGTCGCATAGACGACATTGGCGGGAAGGCCGAGGATGAGGCTCATGCCGCTCGCCCCTTGGCGTCGGCGATGATGCGGCGTGACCGGTTGATGACGGTGAGCGCCGACAGCAGCAGCATCGCCCCAAGATAGAGGCTGCTCCACAGACCCGGCACGAGGCCTGCACCGATCAGCACGGCAAGCAGCCCGAAGGCGAAGGCGCGGTCGCTCTTGCCGAGTGGCCCGTCATAGCGGCGCGGCGCCATTATCAGCGGCCCGAGCGCGCCAGCCATCTCGGCGATGATTCCTGCCACCACCACCAGCACGACGAGCATCCCGTTGAGGCCTGGGATCAGCGCGAAGGGGAGATAAAGCGCGGCGTCGGCGATCACGTCTGAGAGCTCGTTCAGCACCGCGCCGGCGGGGCTCGCCAGCCCATGCTCCTTGGCCATCATGCCGTCGACGGCGTTGAAGGCCATGCGCAGGAAGAGAGTCACGGGCAGCAGCAGCGGCCACGCCGAGCCCGGCATCAGCGCGAGCCAAGTCCCGTGGGTGGCGCTCAGCAGCAGCGCTCCGAGCGTCACCTCGTTAGCGCTCAAGCCGGCCCTGACCAGGGCGTCAGACAGCGGCCGCAGCAAAGCCTGGAAGCGCGGCTTCAGATCGTAGATGGTCGCCAAGTCTGCCCCAACCCCGCGCTTGAAGGACCGGCAGTTGTAATGCCTTCAGCCCTCGGCAGCCAGCTTCCACTGTCCCCTCACCCGGCCCGCCGCAAAGTGCGGCGAGCCACCCTCTCCCACGATGGGGAGAGGGGTTGGAGCCTGCTGCGGCGACACGGATTCCCCCTCCCCCTTGTGGGAGAGGGCCTTCCGCCCGACTTGCGAAGCAAGTCGCACCGCGGAAAGGGTGAGGAGTAATCGTCAGTCCTTGGCTTTGACCTTCGCCAGCAGCTCATCGACCTTGGGCATGATGCCCTCGACGATGCGCGCCACACCCTTGGCGTTGGGGTGAATCCCGTCCCCTTGCATGAGGCCGTCATTCAGCGCCACGCCGTCGAGAAAGAAGGGATAGAGGATGAGGCCGTAGCGCGCGGCAAGATCGGGATAGATCGCATCGAACGCCGTCACATAGTCCTTGCCCATGTTGGGCGGGGACTCCATGCCGGCCAGCAGCACTGGCAGGCCCTTGGCCTGCAACTGCTCGATGATCTTGGCGAGCGAGGACTTGATCCCCTCGGGCGGAAGACCTTGCAGCGCGTCGTTGCCGCCAAACTCGACGATCACCGCGCTTGCATCTTGCGGGATCGCCCAGTCGAGCCGCCCAAGCGCAGCGGTGGCGGTATCGCCTGACACGCCCGCATTGACCACGGTGCCCGCCCGCCCACGCGCCTTCAACGCGGCCTCGAGCTGCGCGGGGAAGGCCTCGTCTTGCGGCAGGCCAAGGCCGGCGGTGAGGCTGTCGCCAAGGGCCACGATGACGGGGGCGCGCGGCTCTGCCTCGATTGTGTGCAAAAAGCACAGAACCGCCAGCAGCCACGCGACAATGACGACAGTCCGCGGGATTCGGCGTTTCATCTTTTCGACCTCTTTGCCATTCTCTATTGCCGATCCCCATGCCATCTGTCAGTCACTGTTTGCCCCGCCCATGGATCACACCCTGAAACAACCGCCGGCGATTCTGCTCGAAGGATTGCATGTCACGTTGCCGTCGCGCGCCGGCCCGGTGGCGATCCTGCGCGGCATCGACCTCAGGGTGCAAGTGGGCGACGCCATCGCCGTGGTCGGCCCGAGCGGGTCAGGCAAGTCGACGCTGCTCATGGTCATCGCCGGGCTCGAACGTGCGACGCAAGGCCGCGTGTCGGTGCTCGGCACCGATTTCGCCGGCCTGGACGAGGACGGCCTCGCGCGGCTGCGTGCCGCCAATATCGGTATCGTCTTCCAGTCCTTCCACCTCGTGCCCACCATGACGGCGATCGAGAACGTGGCGCTGCCGCTCGAATTCCTCGACCATCACGACGTCTTCAACGCTTCGCGCACTTCCCTTGTCGAGGTCGGGCTGTCGCATCGCGAGACGCATTTCCCGGGCCAGCTCTCGGGCGGCGAGCAGCAGCGGGTGGCGCTCGCCAGAGCGCTCAGCACGCGGCCGTCCCTCATCCTCGCCGACGAGCCCACTGGCAATCTCGACCTTGCCACCGGCGCGCAGGTGATGGACCTGCTCTTCACGCTCAAGGAGCGCACCGGCGCGACGCTGCTGCTCATCACCCACGACCGCTCCCTCGCCAAGCGCTGCGACCGGGTCGTCAGCCTCGCCGATGGCCGCATCGTCGGCGCCGGCGCCAAGCGCCGGGTCGCTGCCTCGTGAGCGCGGCGACCGATATCGCGGCGCCTTCCGCCCGCAGATTCAGGCCGCCGCTGGCGCTCACCATCGCCTTGCGCGAGCTCCGCGCCGGCGCCGGCGGCCTCACCATCTTCGTGCTGTGCATCGCCCTTGGCGTCGCTGCCGTTGCCTCCATCGGATCGCTTGCCGCCGCCTTCAACCAGGCGCTGGCGCGGCAAGGGCGCACACTGATCGGCGGCGATCTGTCCTTCGAGCTGATCAACCGGCAGGCCTCGAGCGAGGAGCGGGCGGCGCTCGACGCTCTGGGCGGGCTCAGCGAATCGGCGAGCTTCCGCGCCATGGCGCGCTCGGCCGGCGGCAAGAGCGCGCTCGTCGAGGTCAAGGCCGTCGACGACGCTTACCCACTCTACGGCCAGGTCTCGATCACGCGGCCCGATAATGCAGGTACGCCCTGGCGCAGCGCCGGTGTGGTGCTGGTCGAGCGCACGCTGCTCGATCGTCTCAATCTCGAGGTGGGAAGCCCTCTCACCATCG
>DASYIU010000167.1:0-6968 GCA_035997285.1 Methyloceanibacter sp.
TCGAACACGGTAATCCACATGGCACACACGAAGATCCATGGTAAGCAACAACAGTTTTCTCGTGACCTACAACGTCATTCGTCACCTAGCCGCCGTGCTACGCAGCCTGCTTGGCGCCAGCTGCTGACGAAGGCAGCGCCTTCGCGCTGGTCGGCTTTGTGCCGCTCAGCGGACATATCATTGGAGGCGTCAAACTTCCGTTCGGTGCCACAAGCGGACATTACACGAAGACGGCGCCCTTTCAGTTAACGGCGCTGGCGGGTGACCCTTTTTTCCACTTCGGGTGCGTGATAGGTGCCGTTGGCGCTGGTCCTAAGTCCATCGCGGTCCATGACCACGATCCGGCCTCGCGACAGGCGAATGACAGCCTTTCGCTCGAGGAAGTGCAAGGCGACGGTGACGCCCGCGCGGCGAACCCCAAGCATCAACGAAAGGAACTCGTGGGTCAGCGGTACCTCGTCGCCGTCCAAGCGGTCATGGGCCATGAGGAGCCAGCGTGCCAAGCGCTCTTCGATGGTCGCCGTGCCATTTGAAAGAGCCGTGCTTGACGTCTGGTTCATGAAGGAATGGGCGAAATTCAGAAATGCCCCTTCAAGCGAGCGGCTCTTTTGCATTGCCCCTCGCAGGCGGTCGACGGCTATGCGCGTGCCCTCTCCGGCGACTTGTATGAAGTTCTCGTTGGGCGAGCGGTCGTTGCCCATCACCACGGCGAGGCCTGTCATGCCCTCCCTGCCGATGAGGCCAACTTCGAGGCGCCGATGTGAATTACCGGCGACAATCGAAGCGAGTCCACTCTCGATGAAATAGCTGTGCTTGATCGGTTTGTTGGGCGCTTCGAGGACCTGTCGAACCTTTAGGGGCACCCTCTCAAGGTGTGGTTGCAACAGAGCGAGATCGGCGCGGGACAATGCCGCGAGCAAACGATTCTTGGAAACGGCGGAGGTTCGATTCATAGCTCTCACCTCTTAAGGGGCAAGAGCGCACCAATTCTCTCTCAGCCGTCTGCGCCCGGGCTTCGGCAGACGATACTCAATGGTAGGCTCCTTTCAGCCAGAGCCCTAGCTATTTGTCGCTCACCATTTTTGGACAATTTCTTACTTTTGTACGGGAACGTACCGCGAGCCCAAGGGTTGAACCAAATGACGGCGGGCTGAGAGGCCCAATGATGAGATCTGAAACTGTTCGGTATCGAGGCTACGACATCGTCCCTAGACGTGAATGGTCGAAATGGTGTGCGAGCGTCTTCTCCACGCGGGCCGACTTGCCCCTATTGTCACGATCCACGTTAGGCACGTTAAACTCACGCAAGGAAGACGCTCTTGTCGAGGCCAAACAAAGCATCGACGAGATTCTGGCGAAGATCGTCAGTGAATCGTGACTACTGCGAGAGAGGGCATGCTCTCTAGAGCCATCTTTCGTAGCCAACCCGGATCAGTCACCCCTTGGGCGACGAGGGCGACGATTATTCGACTGAGAGCCATCCTCAGTTCGTCGTTCTTCATCTGGTCATGAGAAATGTCGTGAGCCTCCAACACCGCCCACGTGGCGTTGAACGCCTGCTCCATCACTGCAAGCATCTCAGGATCGTACAAGTCAGATAGATCCCGCTGGGCCATGGTACCATCCGCGTTGCCGGACGGGGCGCGACACGTCTCAGTTACACGAGAGTTCATCTGCGGCGGAGTCAACGGCGAAGTGTGTACGTTTCCGGTCACATGGTCTTAGAAAAAAAATGTACGGAACCGCTCATTCCGGGACGAGTTTACTTTGAGAGGATGGGGCTAACGAAAGAAACTGCCATGTGCACGGTTCTCATTGTCGAAGACGATTTCGCAATTTTGTTTGTGGCTGAATGCTCTCTGCGGATTGAAGGACATGAGACCATCGCGGCGGCCACCCGGAAAGATGCACTTGCCGTTCTGCGCAGCGAGCAAGAGGTGGATGTCCTGTTTACCGACATCAATTTGCGAGGCGAGAGGCGCGCCGGCCTGGAATTGGCTGAGAAGGCCGTCCAACTAAGGCCTGACCTTGCCGTTTTGTATACCACCGGCGGGGACGTCAGATCGCCGATGGTCGCCGGCAGCGAGTTCCTCCCGAAGCCGTACACGTCGAGCCAATTGATCCATGCGGTCGGCCATCTGCGAGAAGCGGCCTAGCAAGGATTGGGCGCCCCGATCGGCGCGAATTGCTCGCACTGCTTACGCAGAGGCGGGCCGGCCCTCGTCGCCGAGGAAGCCTGGCGGTGAGCCGTCTTCAACCTAGCGCGCCGTCAGCTGCGCTTCACGTGCTCGCGGATCGACTCGCTGGCCTCAGCGACAAGTTCTGCCGACAGCGCGCGCAGCTCTTGCGCCTGGGCGGCGAGCGTCTTCATTCGCTCGTCCCAGAAGGCCATCTGCACGCGCGCCATCTCGATTGGGTTTTTCGCGGTGGCGAGGTCGAGCGCGAGATCGAGGCCAGAGGCCATGTTGGCCCGCGCAATGTCGATGAGCTTGCGGTTGACCGCGACGGTGCCCTGCCCTGCGGCCTTGAGCGATCGCTCCATTGTGTCCACGGCGCTTTCGACCGCATGTTTCTGATGCGCCGCGGCGTCCGGACTGGGCGTGACCGCCTGTTGGCGCACCGGCTGGGCAGCCGGTTGCGGTATCGGCGCCTTGGCCCTTTCGGGGACAGGCGGCTGTGGCGGCGGCGGTACTGGCGCCTTGGCCCTTTCGGGGACAGGCTGCCGTGGCGGCGGCGGTACCGGCGCCTTGGCCCTTTCGACGGCGGGCTGCAGACCCGGAGCCGGAGCGGACACCTTATCAGTCGCCGCCCCGAGGGCCGCAGCGGCTTCAGGCAGGGTGGGCTTCTTTTGCTGGCTGTCGCGGGCCTTTTGGTACTTGTCGTTAGCTGATTTCGAACGCGTATTCATGGATTACTCCCCTTTGCTCCGGCAGTCCCCCGGGGGCAGAATTGGACGAGAAGTCTGATGACGCCGCAGTTTTGGGCGCAATCGGGCGCCAACCAGTCGATTTAACGGGGCCTTTCGGCCCATTTTGGGGCGGCCGGGTTGTGACTCAATGCCTTAGCGCCCGATTGGTTTCGCGTCTACCCCGCCTTCTTGCTTCCCTACATGCCCATGGCGGCGGCCTTGTTGAGCAGCGCCTCGGCCTGGCGGATCGAGGCGATGTCTATCAGCCGGCCGTCGAGCGACACCGCGCCCTTGCCTTCCTTCGCCGCCTGCTTCATGGCCGCGACGATGCGCTTGGCCTTGGTCACCTCGGCCTCTGACGGCGTGAACACCTTGTTGGCAAGCTCGACCTGGCTCGGATGGATCGCCCATTTGCCTTCGAAGCCGAGCACCGCGGCGCGCTTGGCCGCGGCCGTATAGCCGTCAGGGTCTGAGAAATCGCCGAACGGCCCGTCGATCGGGCGAAGCCCATAGGCGCGGCAGGCGACCATCATACGCGACAGCGCGTAGTGCCAGGGGTCGTTCCAGTAATAGGTTCGGTTGCCGCCCTCGTCCTTGTCGGAGAGGATGCCGTAGTCGGGATGCGGGGCGCCGATGCCCATGGTGCGCGCCCGCGTCGAGGCGGCATAGTCGGCGACGCCGAAGCTCATGGCCTCGACGCGCTTGGAGGATTGCGCGATGGCCTCGACATTGGCCATGCCGAGCGCCGTCTCGATGAGCAGCTCGAAGCCGATCCGCTTGTCGCGCTTCTTGTATTGCTCGATCTGCGTGACCAGCATGTCGATGGCGTAGACGTCCTGCGGCACGCCGGTCTTAGGGATGAGGATCATGTCCAGCCGCGGGCAGTTCTCCACCACGTCGACCACGTCGCGATAGGCGTAATGGGTGTCGAGACCGTTGATGCGGATCATCATGGTCTTGGAGCCCCAATCGAGATCGTTCAGCCCTTGCACGATGTTCTTGCGCGCCTGCTCCTTGTCGTCTGGCGCCACGGCGTCCTCGAGATCGAGGAAGATGATGTCGGCGGCGCCCTTGGCCGCCTTCTCGAACAGCGATGGGTTGGACCCCGGCACGGCAAGCTCCGAGCGGTGGAGACGCGGGGTCGCCTGTTGGATCAGTGTGAAGCTCATTTTACTCCCTCCTGGTTTAGCCTGTGGCGCCGAGACCGGCGGCAACGGTGTTGATGGATAGCAGCAGCGCGGATTTGAAGGCGTTGCGGTCGGCCTCGCTCGGCGCGCCCCGGAAGCGGCGCAACAGCTCGACCTGCTCGCGATTGACCTCGTTGATGGTGGGAAGCCGGGAGGCCAAGCCGCGGCGGAACTCGGGGAAGCGCTCGGCGATTTCTTTGCCGCCGCTCACCCGCAGCACCATCTCCTTGGTGAGCGCGAGCTCCTTCTCGATCAGGGCGAAGATGTTGTCGCGCACCTGGGCGTCGGCGACCAGGCTCGCGTAGTCGCGGGCGATGTCGAGATCGACGAGGAGCAGCGTCTTCTCCACCTCATCGATGATCAGGCGGAAGAGGCGGGAGTCCTTGAACATGCGGGGAAGCAGCGCCTCGCCCTGCTGGCCCCTCACCTCGATCAGGCTGTGCAGGGCGCTGCCCACGCCGTACCAACCGGTGATGACATGGCGGTTCTGCGCCCAGGCGAACACCCACGGAATGGCGCGCAGGTCGCTCAACGATTTCGCGCCGAAGCGCCGCGCCGGGCGCGAGCCGATATTGAGGAGCGAGATCTCTTCCAGCGGGCTCGCCGCCTGGAAATAGCCGACCAGGTCGGGATGGCCGACCAGCCCGCTATAGGCGGCGCGCGAGGCGCCGGCCAGCGCCTCCATGATGTCGTCGAACTCGCGCTTGGGTCCGAGCGCCTCCTCGCGTTCCGATTTCAGCGCGTGCTCGAGCACGCTCGAGGCGAGCAGCTCCATCTGATAGAGCGCGGTGCCCTTGTTAGCGTATTTGTAGGAGACCACCTCGCCTTGCTCGGTGACGCGGAAGCGGCCTCTGATCGAGCCGGCCGGTTGCGCGGCGATGGCGCGGCCCGTAGGCGCCCCACCCCGGCTCACCGAACCGCCGCGTCCATGGAAGAAGGCGATGTCGACGCCGGCGTCGCCGCCGACGCGGGTCAGATTCGACTGCGCCTTGGCCAGCTCCCAGTTCGAGGCGACGAAGCCGCCATCCTTGTTGGAATCGGAATAGCCGATCATCACCTCCTGCACGTTGCCCTGCCAGTGGGTGCTGCGGCGGATGAGGGGCACGGCCAAGGCCTCCTGCATGATGGCGGGCGCGGCGCGGAGATCGGCGATGGTCTCGAACAGCGGCACGATGGGGATGGCGCAGATTTCGGTACCGCCGGTATCGAGAAAGGCGCCGCCCTCCTTGGCCAAGAGATACGCGCCGAGAATGTCCTCGATCGAGCGCGTCATGGAAAGGATGAAGCTGCCGACGGCGTCGCGTTCGAGCCCGCGCCTGACCTCTCCCGCCTGCCTGAACATGGCGATGAGATCGGCGGCTTCCGCCGGAAGCTCGGGGATCAGCCGCGGGCCGCTGAGCGGCCGCGCCAGCTCGCGCAGGAGCCACACCCGCCACTCGCGGCTGCCGAGCTCGGGCGGGGTGTCGTCGCCATGCCCGGCCGACGCCCACCACAGCGACTGTAGCGCCGACGTGGTGCGGGTGGTGTTCTCGCGCAGATCGAGCCGCACGGTCGAGAAGCGGAAGATTTCGGCCGCCCGGCGCACGGGGCGCACCAGATTGGCGGCGATGGAGAGGCTATGCGCCTCGACAAGCGCCGTCTCGATGATGCGCAAATCCTGGATCAGCTCGTCGGCAGAGGCGTAAGGGGCGCCGGGCCGGCCGATATCCATGCCCTCGATGCGGGCGATGGTGGCGTCGAGCTTGCGCAGAACGAGCGTGAGATATTGGCGGTAGGGTTCGCCGGGATTGCGGGCGGCAATGGAGGCTCCCTCCCCGCTGGCGTCGAGCTCGCGGGCAAGCTCGGCGCGGAAGCTCTCAGGAACAGGAAGCGCGCGCTCGGTGATGGACAGCGACCGCGCCAGCTCGACGACGCGATCGCGGTAGTGACGCAAGGCGGACAGCGCGTTCTGGCGCAAGGTCCAGCCGGTGACGGACGTGGTGACTGACGGATTGCCGTCGCGGTCGCCGCCGATCCACGAGCCGAACTGGAAGAAGGGCGGCAGGTCGAAGCATTCGCCCGGATAGTATTGCTCGAGCGCGCCGTCGAGCAGGGCCAGCATCTCCGGCGCCTTCTCGAATAGGCTCTCGTCGAAAAAGTGAAGCCCGCGGCTGACCTCGTGCTCGACGGTCGGCTTCTCCAGATGCAGCTCGCCGGTCATCCACACGAGCTCGATCTGGTCACGCAGATCGTCGAGAAGCGCCGTGCGCTCGCGCTCGGTCCAGCGCGGCATTTCCAGCTCGCGCAGCAGGAGATAGATCCTGCGGTATTTCTCGAGCACGGTGACACGCTTAGACTCGGTCGGGTGGGCCGTAATCACCGGCCTGATGCGCAAGCCCCAGAGCAGCTTCTCGATTTCCTTGGGCCTGATGCCCTCACGCGCGGCCTCGGCCAGCACATGGGCGAAGGTGCCGCGCAGCGCATCACGCCCGCGCGTCCGCTCGATCTGCCGGCGCCGGCGCATGGCCGCGTTCTGGTCGGCGATGGAGAGAAGCTGGAACCAGATGCCTTGCGCCTGCAGCGCCCTCGCCATCAGCTCCGGCGTGAAGTCCGAGATGTTGGCGCCGCCCTTGAGCACCGGCTCGATCTCGGGCTGATGCTGGCGCACCACCTCGAGCAGAAGCTGAAACAGAATGTCGGACGCTCCCTTGGCCGAGGTGCCGCTCAGAACCGCGAGCGGAGGCTCGGTCGCAAGGCGCGGCTGTTTGAGCTCCTCGTTCATGGCAACGCCGACTGCTCCCGGCCGGGACGATGGGTTTGGCATCCAGGGGGCTGAGCGCAACGGCGCCCGGCCACCTGCTTTCCTTAGCGCAAGGCTCGCACGCGCGCACGTC
>DASYIU010000168.1:0-15863 GCA_035997285.1 Methyloceanibacter sp.
CGGTCTGGCATTGGAACGAGATGGTGCTCGCGCCGCACGCCTCTGGGGCGTGGCAGCATGCCTTCGACGATGTGACGCCTGACGCGGCACTTGTCTTTGCCTCGACAGGCATCGGCTTCGACATCACCGGCGTGCCGCTCGCCGACAACAGCCTGCTGGTCGAAGCGGGCTTCGACCTCAATCTCAGCCCGGCCGCCACCCTCGGCGTCTCCTATTCCGGGCAGTTCGCCTCAGACCTCACCGACAACGCCGTCAAAGGCCGCTTCACCTGGCTGTTCTAGAGCTATGGTTCGAGACGCGCCCTTCGGGCGCCCTCACCATGAGGAGTTGAGTCCTCATCCTGAGGAGGCGCGGACGCGCCGTCTCGAAGGGTGAGGCCCTTTCCCGGCCTCTTTCGGGCCGTCGTGCCCCTTGAATTATGCCCCCCGGCACGGCAAGGTCTTGGCGGGAGTTCTTAGTTTCTCATCGGCTCACAAGAATTCGGGATCGAGGCCAAGGCTTCGGCAGGGTCTGACGCACCGGCGGAAAAGCGCTCATTTTGGGGTAACGGTCGACCATGCGGCTCACCATCGACAAACCAGGCCTTGCCAAGGCGCTCGCCCATGTGGCGAGCGTGGTCGAGCGGCGCAACACCATCCCCATCCTCTCCAACGTTCTCCTCTCCGCCGGCAACAACGAGCTGAAGCTCACCGCCACCGATCTCGACATGGAGCTGGTCGAGACCGTCCCCTGCCGGGCCAAGGGGGAGGGCGCCACCACCGTGCCCGCCCATATGTTCCACGACATCGTGCGCAAGCTGCCGGAAGGAAGCGATATCGAGCTTGTCCGCGACGGCGAGCAGGGGCGGCTCTCAATCACCAGCGGCCCGGCCCAGTTCTCGCTGCAGACGCTGCCGGCCGACGATTTCCCGGCCTTGAGCGTCGACGATCTCGGCCACAGCTTCACTCTGTCGGCGGGCGAGCTGAAGCGGCTGATCGAGAAGACGCGCTTTGCCATCTCCACCGAGGAGACCCGCTATTATCTGAACGGCATCTATCTCCATGCCACCGACAGCGCCGGCAAAGCCATGCTGCGCGCGGTCGCCACCGACGGGCACCGCCTGGCGCAGGTCGAGCTGCCGCTGCCGTCGGGGGCCAAGGGCATGCCGGGGGTGATCGTGCCGCGCAAGACCGTGCTCGAGCTCGCCAAGCTGGTCGAGGACGCCGACGGCGAGGTCCGCCTCGAGCTGTCGCCGTCGAAGATCCGCGTCTCGACGTCCCGCGTCGTGCTCACCTCGAAGCTGATCGATGGCACCTTCCCCGATTACGAGCGCGTCATCCCGCAAGGGAACGACAAGCGCATGGAAGTCGACAACACCGCTTTCGCCCAGGCCGTCGACCGCGTCTCGACGCTGTCGAGCGACAAGGGCCGCGCGGTGAAGCTCACCATCACTGACGGGATACTCACTCTTTCGGTCAACAATCCCGACAGCGGCAGCGCCACCGAGGAATTGCCCGTCGAGTACGGCTTCGATCCGCTCGAGATCGGCTTCAATGCCCGCTATCTGCTCGATATTTCGGGGCAGCTGGAAAGCGGCACGGCAGAGTTCCAACTCGCCGACCCAGGCTCCCCCACCATGGTGCGCGACGGCAAGGACGTCTCGGCCCTGTACGTGCTCATGCCGATGCGGGTATGAGGGCAAAGCGCAGCGAGCAGGATCGACGGGCGGCAGTGGCGGGGACAGCAGCGGGCCGGGCGCCCCAGCTTTTCGTCCGCGAGCTGAAGCTCACCGATTTCCGCAATTACCCAAGCGCGCAGCTTGCGCTCGATGCACGCCCCGTGGTGCTGGTCGGCGACAATGGCTCGGGCAAGACCAATCTGCTTGAGGCGGTCTCGCTGCTGGGGCCCGGTCACGGCTTACGCGGCCGTCCCTATGACGAGCTTTGCCGGCATGAGGGTGCCGGAGGCTTTGCCGTCGCAGCAAGGGTCATCTCCCGCCAGGACGAGGTCGAGATCGGTACCGGACTCGCCGCCGGCACGCGGGATGAGGGCCAAGGCCGTACCGTGCGCATCGCCGGCAAGGAGCAAAGCGCCGGAGCGCTTGCCGAGCACGTCAAGCTCGTCTGGCTGATCCCCGCCATGGACGGGCTGTTCACCGGCCCCGGTTCCGAGCGTCGGCGCTTTCTCGACCGGCTCATTCTCGCCATCGACCCCAAGATGCGCTCGCCGCTCGGCCGCTACGACCGGGCGATGCGGCAGAGGAATCGCCTGTTCCAGATGCGGGAAGGCGGCCGCGCTCTGTTCGAAGGGCTCGAGGAGCAGATGGCGGAGGCTGGCGTGGCCATTGCCGCCGCGCGCCTGGAGGCGGTCGCACGGCTCGCAAGCCTGATCGACCGGGCGCGAGCCGCGCGGGGACCGGACACCCCCTTCTTCCCCTGGGCATCCCTAGCGCTTGCGGGGGTCCTCGAATCCTCGCTTGCGGAGAAACCGGCAACCGAGGTCGAGGACGATTTTCGCACTATCCTGGAGCAGGAGCGCGAACGCGACCGTGCGGCGTCGCACGCCCTTGAAGGACCCCATCTGAGCGACCTAATAGTGGTGCACGGCCCCAAAGACGCCCCCGCGGAACTCTGCTCCTCGGGCGAGCAGAAGGCGCTCCTGATCGGGCTCATCCTCGCCAAGGCCGAGCTGATCAAGGAGGTCGAAGGCTCCTCCCCCCTGGTTCTCCTGGACGAGGTGGCGGCCCATCTCGACCAGACCCGCCGGGAAGCGCTTTTTGGCGAAATTCTGCGGCTTGGCGCCCAGGCCTGGATGACCGGAACAGACCGGGATCTGTTTCTTCCGATCGCACACGACGCCCAAATCCTGACGGTGAATCGGGGTATGATCGGGGCCTGATTCACTTAAGGCGGCCAAGGCCGCCAAAAAGACCAACAACCTGCTTCAGGGAACCATGACACCAGCTTCCAAACGCAAAGCTGCCGCCGATTCCGACTACGGCGCCGAATCCATCAAGGTGCTGAAGGGCCTCGACGCCGTGCGCAAGCGGCCGGGCATGTATATCGGCGACACCGATGACGGCTCGGGCCTCCACCACATGGTCTACGAGGTGGTGGACAACGCCATCGACGAGGCGCTCGCCGGCTACGCCGACGAGATCCTGGTCGTCCTCAATGCCGAAGGCTCGGTCACGATCGAGGACAACGGCCGCGGTATCCCCACCGAGATCCACAAGGGCGAAGGCGTCTCGGCGGCCGAAGTAATCATGACGCAGCTCCACGCCGGCGGGAAATTCGACCAGGACTCCTACAAGGTGTCGGGCGGGCTGCACGGCGTCGGCGTCTCGGTGGTGAACGCGCTGTCGAGCCGCCTCGATCTCACCATCTGGCGCGACGGCAAGGAGCACTTCATGTGCTTCGCCGACGGCGTGCCCGAGGCGCCGCTCAAGGCGATTGCGGATGCCGTCGGCAGGACCGGCACGCGCCTCACCTTCGTGCCGTCGACCGCGACCTTCACCATGATCGAGTTCGATTATGCGACGCTCGAGCATCGCCTACGCGAGCTCGCCTTTCTGAACTCGGGCGTGCGCATCGTGCTGTCGGATCATCGCGGTGTCGAGCCCAAGGTCGAGGAAATGCGCTACGAGGGAGGCTTGCGCGCCTTCGTCCGCTTTCTCGACCGCACCAAGCATCCGCTGATCCAACAGCCGATCGTGGTCGAGAAGACGCAAGCGCGCGTCACCGTCGAGGCCGCCTTGTGGTGGAACGACAGCTACCACGAGAACGTGCTCTGCTTCACCAACAACATCCCGCAGCGGGACGGCGGCACGCATCTGGCCGGCTTCCGCGCGGCGCTCACCCGCACCGTCAACACCTATGCGGCAGAGTCCGGCATCGCCAAGAAGGAGAAGGTGGCGCTGACCGGCGACGACGCCCGCGAGGGGCTCACTTGCGTGCTGTCGCTGAAAGTGCCGGACCCCAAATTCTCGAGCCAGACCAAGGATAAGCTCGTCTCCTCCGAGGTGCGCCCAGTGGTCGAGAGCGTCATGGCCGAGGCCCTGTCGCAATGGTTCGAGGAAAATCCGGGCGAAGCCCGCAACATCGTGCAAAAGATCGTCGAGGCGGCAGCCGCGCGCGAGGCGGCGCGCAAAGCGCGCGATCTCACCCGCCGCAAGGGCGCCCTCGACATGGCCTCGCTCCCCGGCAAACTCGCCGATTGTCAGGAGCGCGATCCCGCCAAGTCCGAGCTGTTCTTGGTCGAGGGCGACAGCGCCGGCGGCAGTGCCAAGCAGGCGCGCGACCGCGCCTTCCAGGCCGTGCTCCCGCTGCGCGGCAAGATCCTCAATGTCGAGCGCGCGCGCTTCGACAAGATGCTGGGAAGCCAGGAGATCGGCACGCTGATCACGGCGCTCGGCACCGGCATCGGCCGTGACGATTTCGACCTTGCCAAGCTCCGCTACCACAAGATCATCATCATGACCGACGCCGACGTGGATGGCGCCCATATCCGCACGCTGCTGCTCACCTTCTTCTACCGGCAGATGCCCAAGCTCGTAGAAGCAGGGCATTTGTTCATCGCGCAGCCGCCGCTCTACAAGGTGAAGCGCGGCCAGTCGGAACGCTACCTCAAGGACGAGAGGGCGCTCGAGGACTATCTCATCGGCGAAGGCCTCGAAGATGCGCTGCTCGTCACCGGCGACAGCGCGACCCGCGCTGGCGCCGACTTGCGCGACATTGTCGAGACCGCGCGCAAGATCGGGGCGATCCTCAAAGGCCTGCACAGCCGCTACTCGCGCTTCATCGTCGAGCAGGCGGCGATCGCCGGCGTGCTGAACCCCAAGGTCCTGAAGGACGCCAAGCAGGCGCAAGCCGCGGCCGCCTATATCGCCAAGCGCCTCGATGCGCTGTCGGAGGAGACCGAGCGCGGCTGGCACGGCGAGGCTCTTCCCGAAGGGGGCTTGCGTTTCTGGCGCGAGGTTCGCGGCGTCATGGAGTCTCACCTGATCGACGGGCCGTTCATCGGCTCCGCCGACGCTCTCAAGCTCGACCATCATGCGCCCCATCTGCAGGAGGTCTACGCCAAGCCCGCCACCCTCAAGCGCAAGGACGCGAGCCTCGCCGTGCACGGCCCGAGCGAGCTGCTGGATTCGGTGATGACGGCCGGCCGCAAGGGGCTGACGCTGCAGCGCTACAAGGGCCTCGGCGAGATGAATCCGGGCCAGCTCTGGGACACCACACTCGATCTCGACACGCGCACCATCCTTCAGGTGAAGATCAAGGAGGGCGAGGACGCCGACGACATCTTCTCGCGCCTCATGGGCGACGTCGTCGAGCCGCGGCGCGAATTCATCCAGGCCAACGCGCTCTATGTGGCAAATCTGGATGTGTGAGATGCCAATAGCGGATAGTGTAGGGAAATGAGTCCTACGGTCCTTCGAGAGAAGGGCTACCCGCTTTTTCTTCTTTTCAAAAGAGGAGCCACGCTGCCACATTCACGTTGAAGCTCGTGGCGGTGAGGCAAAGTTCTGGCTGGAACCGGAGCTGGAGCTCGCTCGGAATTAGGGGCTGTCGCGCAAGCAGCTCAAGGAAGCTGAAGCGATCATGGAGAACAACTATGGCGGGATCGTTCGCTCTTGGCACGAGCACTTCGGGAGTTGAAGTGACGCATATCTCTGCGCAGGGCGTCTGGCTGCTTGCCCGCGACAAGGAGCTGTTCCTGCCATACACCGAGTTCCCTTGGTTCAAGGACGTAGCCGTTGCTGCCATCCTGAAGGTCGAGGGGTCGCGGCGAGGTCATTTTTATTGGCCCGATCTCGACGTCGACCTCACCGAGGAGATCATCGAGCACCCCGAGCGCTTTCCACTTGTGTCACGGGCCAAGTAAGTCCTCTCGCTCCCGCCCGCCTGGTGCCTCAATCCTTTAACACTGTGTCAATCCGGAACGCCTAGGCTTTCCACTCGGAGGTTCGCGAGGGGCCGTTCGGTCCAGGCGAGGCTCGCCTGCGCTTGTTCGAGAAGGGCTGCGGAAATCCATGCAAGGCGCGCCGCGGAGCGTGAGGCCGGCGGGAAAGGGCCATAACCGCACCGAGCCCCCGTTCGGCGCCCGGCGAGGGGCGCCTAAGCAACCGCGCGTGTCACGCGCCAAGCGCAGGCCGTCCGGGCTCAAACGGGCTCTGGCCCGCCATCCCCTGCTCTACAAGGGCCTCCGGCTCTCGCTGGTCACGCTCATCTGGAGCACCATCGTGCTCGGCCTGGCGGTGGTCTATTTCATCGCCCGGGTGCCGGACCCGATCATCGCCGCGCTCGACGACCGGCCGCCCAACGTCACCGTCCTCGCCGCCGACGGCACCGTGCTCGCCGAGCGGGGACTGCGCCGCGGCCATGTGCGCCTCGATGCGCTGCCGCCTTATCTCCCGCAAGCCGTGATCGCCACCGAAGACCGCCGCTTCTATCAGCATTTCGGCATCGACCCGCTCGGGCTCATCCGCGCCACCTTCCGCAACGCCAGCGCCGGCACCGTGGTCGAAGGCGGCTCAACCATCACCCAGCAGCTCGCCAAGAACCTGTTCCTGAGCCCGAAGCGCACCATGACGCGGAAGCTCGAAGAGGTGATCTATGCGATCTGGCTCGAGCAGCGCTTCTCCAAGGACGAGATCCTCGAGCTCTACATCAATCGCGTCTATTTCGGCGGCGGCACCTATGGGGTCGAGGCCGCGTCGCGCCACTATTTCGGCAAATCGGCCCGCTTCGTCACGCTGTCGCAAGCCGCGCTGCTGGCAGGGCTGCTCAAGGCGCCCTCTCACTACGCCCCCACCCGGAGCGTGAAGCTTGCCACTGTCCGCATCGACGAGGTGCTGGAGAACATGGTCGAGGCTGGCTTCCTCTCACCCGAGCAAGCGCGCAATGCGAGTCAGCAGCCGCTCATGCTCAGCGCCAAGGGCGACGACACCGGCTACCCCTACGCCGTCGATTGGGTGGCCGAGCTGCTCCCAGAATTCGTGGGCGAGAGCGATGGCGACCTGATCGTCGACACCACCATCGATGCCGGCCTGCAGCGGGTCTCGCAACAGGCACTCCGCCACATGCTCGACGAGGAGGGGGCGGATCTTGCCGCCGGCGAAGGCGCCGTGGTGGTGCTCGACCCAACAGGCGGCGTCAAGGCGCTGGTCGGCGGCCGCTCTTATAGTGCGAGCCCCTTCGACCGCGCCATCAAGTCGCTCAGGCAGCCGGGCTCGGCCTTCAAGCCCTTCGTCTATCTGGCAGCGCTCGAGAGCGGCTATACGCCGGACTCGATGGCCTATGACGGGCCGACCACGGTCGCCGGCTGGTCGCCCAAGAACTACACCGGCATCTATCAGGGCGAGGTGTCCTTGCGCGACAGCCTTGCCCAGTCGATCAACACCGTCGCCGTGCGGCTCGCCGCCGAGGTGGGGCCGTGGAAGGTGGTGCGGACGGCGCGCCGGCTGGGCATCCATTCCAGGCTGCACGACCGGCCTTCGATCGCTCTCGGCACCGCCGAGGTCACGCTGCTCGAGCTCACCGGCGCCTATACCCCCTTCGCCAATGGCGGCCAGGGCGCGCTCCCCCACATCATCACCCGCGTGCGCAACGGCGACGGCAAGGTGCTCTATCAGCGCCAGCGCTCGACCACCGGTCAGGTCGTGGCGTTGCCGTATGTCGGCGCCATGAACGACATGCTGAACGCGACGATCGTGCGCGGCACCGGGAAGCAGGCGGTGATCCCCGACCATGTCGCCGCCGGCAAGACCGGCACCACCCAGAGCTACCGCGACGCCTGGTTCGTCGGCTACACCGCGCACTACGTGGCGGGCGTGTGGGTCGGCAACGACGACGGCTCACGCATGCGGAAGGTCACCGGGGGCACGCTCCCGGCCCGTCTGTGGCACGAGATCATGCTCTACGCCCACCAGGACAAGACGCCGCTGCCGCTGACTGGGACGAGCGCCCCGCGCCTCCAGGACGCCGTGGCATCGCTGCCATGGCATGCGCTGGCCAAGCGCGGCGACGATGCACCGCTCTTCCAGCGCGTGCTGGGTGCTTTCTCCGGCCAGTAGGTTATTCGATGCTGCGCTTGGGCGATTGGCCGCGCGAGTAGGGCAGTATCCCTTCGGCACCGTAGCGGTGAAGGCTGGCGCCATGCTTGCGCAGCCAGTTCCTCGCCTCCTCGTAACGCGGCATGGTGCGCTCGACGAGGCCCCAGAAGCGCGGACCGTGATTCATGTGGCCGAGATGGGCGACCTCGTGGGCGGCGAGATAATCGAGCACGAAGGGCGGCGCGAGCACGAGGCGCCAGGAGAAGGACAAAGCGCCCGACGTCGAGCAGGATCCCCAGCGCGTGGTCTGGTCGCGCACGAAGAGGCGCTTCGGCGTGAGATCGAGGCGCCTGGCATGGAGCGCCACACGGGTCTTGAGATCGAGATGGGCCTGGCGCTTCAGCCAATCGAGCAGGCGGCGCGGGGCGTGCTCGTCCTCGCCCGCCACAAGGAGACGCGGCAGCCTCTTGATCCCCACGCGGGCGCCTTCGGGCCAAGCGGGTGCGGCCTTGGCGTCCTCAGCTGCTTCGATCCACACCACGCCGCGCCGGTGCACCGATCCGGCAAAGCGAAGCACATGAGCGAAGCCGCGCAAGGGAACGATGGCGCCGTGCGTGAAGGGCACGGGTTCTGACAATCCGGCGACACGCTCCTTCAGCCAATCGAGATGGCGCGACAGAAACTCGTCGGCGTCGGCGAAGCTCGAATAGACGGGCATGGTGAGCACGGCGCCGCGTCGCGCCTCGCTCACCTGCAGACTGAAGCGGCGCGCGCGCGCGCTGCGCTTCAGCACCATCGGAATGCCGAGGCCGCGGATCTTGACCTCGATGGTCTCGCCGCGCGCAAGATTGAGCCGCTTAAGCATGTGACGCTCACTACTGCCGCCGTTCGACTCCCCGAATCGGCGGCCCGTACAGTAGCACAGGGATTTGGGGGAGCGCTCGCCCCTGCTTTAGGCAGATCGGCCGAAGGCCCGCGCCAATACCCCCCTGCGGCGCTGGTGAGACCCCACGAAATCGCGGATTTTCGGTGCTATTTCAGCGCGGAAGCGGGAGCCGTTGAAAACCCCATAATGGCCGACGCCGGGCTGCAAATAGTGCTCGCGCATGGTGTCGGGGATTTTCTTGCACAAAATTTGTGCAGCATAGGTCTGGCCGATCCCGGAAATATCGTCTTTCTCGCCCTCCACGGTCATCAGCGCCACTTTTTGGATCTTGCCGGGATCAACGAGAACGTTGCGATGGACCATGCGCCCCCTTGGAAGCTTGTGCTCGAGGAACACGGTCTCGATGGTCTGCAGGTAATAATCGGCGGAAAGGTCCATCACCGCGAGAAATTCGTCGTAGAACTCGCGGTGCTTGTCGGCAGAATCGCCGTCTCCACGGATCAGATTGTGGAAGAGATCGCGGTGGGCCGTGACGTGCCGGTCGAAATTCATGCCCATGAAGCCGCTGAGCTGGAGAAAGCCAGGATAGACATTGCGCATAACCCCGGGATAGGGCCACGGCACCTGGGTGATGACGTTGCGGCGGAACCAGGCGAGCGTCCGCGCCTCGGCGAATTCATTGACGGCAGTCGGGCTCTGGCGCGCGTCGATGGGGCCGGCCATGAGGATCATGGAGCGCGGCATGGCGGGATCGCCCATGGCCTCCATCAAGGCCACGGCGGCGAACACCGGGATGGTCGGCTGGCAGACCCCCATCACGTGCACGTTTCCACCAAAAACCCGGATAAATTCAATGATGTAGTCGATATAGTCGTCGAGGTCGAAGGGGCCGTCGGCGCGGGGCACGAAGCGGGCATCCTGCCATTCGGTGACATAGACCTCGTGGTGCGGGAGGAGATCGCGCACGGTGCCGCGGAGAAGCGTCGAATAATGCCCCGCCATGGGCGCCACGACCAAGAGCTTGGGGTCGTTCCGGCGGCGGCGCGCCGACACGTCCCGCTCGAAATAAACGAGATTACAGAAGGGTTTGATGAGGAGCGTGCGCTCGTGGACGGCGACTTTGCGGCCGCTCACTTCGGTCTCATGGATGTCCCAGGCGGGCTTGCGGTAGCGGCGCGTGGTGCGCTCGAAAAGCTCGAGGGCCGCCGCGGCACTCCGGCCAAGGGTCGTATAGGAGGCCGGGTTCAGCGGATTGCGGAACAGCAGCCTATAGGCGTCGGCCGCGGCCCGGGCTGGGCTCAAGGCGGCCTGGTTCATTTCATAGAGATGGTAGAGCACGGATCGACCTCCTGCCTGTGATGCATCTTAAATGCTGCATCGCGGAATCAAATGGTGATTCTATGTTGCGGTGCAATCACAACTTGCCACGGGGGCGTATCGGTCGCGCGGCTATAAGTAGCGGCGGAGAGTCTCAGTCATTTTTGTGGCAGGGGTTCCATAGGCAAAATGAGTGATATAATTTCCGTCTGGCCCCATGAGATAGACAAGTGCAGAATGATCTATACTATAATCGCTTGTAGTTTTATCTTCCTGGAATTTTGAGTAAGCGACCCGATAAGCCTTGGCCGCCTCCGCGATTGCCTCTGGCGACCCCGTAAGGCCGACAAAGCCTGGGGCGAAATTCTTGACATACTCGCCTACGACCCCCTGAGTGTCGCGCTCCGGATCCAGCGTAATGAAGACCGGCACGACCTGGGCAGCCTTAGGGCCGAGCTCATCGAGGGTCGCCGACATCACTTGGAGCTCGGCGGGGCAGATATCGGGGCAATGCGTGAAGCCGAAAAACACCAGCATGTAACGGCCGCGGAAATCCTGGTCGGTGACCGTCTTTCCGGTCTGATCGGTCAGGGCGAACGGACCGCCGATCAGGGCCTTGCCGCTGGTCTCGACACTCGGACCTGACACGCCCCGGGTCAGAAGAAGCGCACCCACGCCCACCAGCGCTCCGATGAGGAAGCCGGCAAGGATCACGGTGAGAAGACGGCCACGCATCTATTCGCCCAGCTGCAGCAGCGTCCCGTTGACCCGCGCGCTCGCAAGGAACCGGCTGAAGGTCACATAGCCCACCACCAGGTAGACCGCATTCAGCGAGACCGCCCACCAAAGCTCGGTCGGGTCGAACGTGCCGTGCAGCAAGATCGAGCGCATGCCTTCGAACACATGGGTGGGCGGGAGCGCCAAGGCAACGGGCTTCAGCCAATCCGGCAGGACCGACACCGGATAATACACGCAGCAGAGCGGCAGGAGCAGAAAGGCGAGCGACCAGGCGAGTTCCTCCGCGCCCAAGCCGTAACGCAGGATGACCCCGGCCGAGATCAAGCCCAACGACCAACTCGTCAGCACGAGAATGGCGAAGAAGGCCACGAGCGGCAGCCCGAGATCGAGCAGGTTGAAGCCGAAAAAGAGATAGGCGAGAGTGGCGACGGGGACCATGCTCACACTCAGGCGGATCACGCTCCAGGCGCTCAACGCTATGATTAGCTCGTAGGGACGCAGCGGGCTGGTCAGGAGATTGCCGAGATTGCGCGACCACATCTCCTCGATGAAGGTGGTGGCGAAGCCGATATTGGAACGGAAGAGAATGTCCCAGAGCAGAATCGAGCCGATCAGCACGCCTGCGGCGTGGGCCAGCGGGCTCGTGGTCCCGGCCAGATATTTCTGCAGGAAGCCCCAGGTGAGCATCTGCAGGAACGGCCAATAGATGAGCTCCACCAGCCTGACGCCCGAGCTCCGCAACAGATACATATAGCGCTTCACCAGCGCTCCGATGCGGCGGAGCGAGGCGCGCAGGCCGGTGGGCGGCAAGAGGATCGGCTCGGCGCCGACAGCCGTTGCGGATGACGTGCTCATGACGCTCTCCGGGCCGGGGCCGCGTCTTCGTCCAGTCTCTCGGCGCGCTTGGAGCGGCCACGCACCACATCGAGAAACACCTCTTCAAGTGTCTCTTTGCCATAGGTCTCGATCAGCGCGGCGGGCGTCCCGTCCTCGATGATGCGGCCGGCGTCGAGCAGGATGATGCGGTCGGCGAGCCGCTCGACCTCGGCCATGTTGTGGGAGGCGAGGAGAAGCGTGGCGCGGCGGCTTTTCGCGTATTGCCGAAGCTTGCGCCTGATCCAGTCGGCGGTGTCGGGATCGAGGGAGGCCGTGGGCTCGTCGAGCAGCAACAACTCAGGCGCATTGAGCAGCGCCTTGGCGAGCCCGACGCGGGTCTTCTGGCCGGCCGACAGCTTGCCGGTTTGGCGGTCGAGCAAGGGCGTGATCTGCAAGTCCTCGGCGACAAAGGCGATGCGCTCGGCGACGTTGGCGACGCCGTAAAGTCCGCCATAGACGGTGAGGTTCTGCCTGACCGTCAGCCGCCCCGGCAGGTCCACGTAAGGGCTCTGGAAATTCAGCCGTTGGGCGACTTTGCCACGGTTCCGGCTGATATCGGCGCCGAACACCTTGACCGCGCCGGAGGTCGGCATGACCAGGCCGAGCAACATGGCGATGGTCGTGGTCTTGCCGGCGCCGTTGCCGCCGAGCAGAGCGACCGTCGTGCCCGGCTCGAGCGCGAAGCTGATATGGTCGACCGCTGTAATGGCGCCGTAGGTCTTGGTGAGGTCGCGCACCGCCACGGGGACGCTTGTGTCCTCGCCCGCGCCGGCCCCGCCACCCGAGCTCTTAACTCTCTCGTCCATGACCTTGCGCTGCGTGTCCGCTTTGTCGGAATTATGACCCAGTCCACCGTGCTAGACTCCACCTATGGCTGCCCTGGACAATAGTCAAACCTGGCGCCGCGCGACGGTGCCGGCATGGTTACGGCAAGGCGAGAGCCGATTGCGGCTGCAGACCATCGTCCGGCTGCGCTGGCTCGCAGTGCTCGGCCAGACCCTAACCGTGACCGGCGCCTATTGGGTGCTCGGCATCGACCTGCCGATCGGCGGCTGCCTCGGGGTGATCGCGCTCTCGGCCTGGATCAATGTCGCTCTGCGCATCCGCTATCCGGCGAGCCAGCGGCTCAAAAGCACCTATGCCTTCGCCATGCTCGGCTACGACATCTTGCAGCTTGGGGCGCTGCTCTATCTGACCGGCGGGCTGGAAAATCCGTTCGCCTTCCTGCTCATCGCGCCGGTCACGGTGTCGGCCTCCACCTTGCCGATCGGCATTACGACGGCGCTCGGCACGCTTGCCATTGCCGCGGCGACCCTCCTCACCAGCTTTCATCACCCGCTCCCCTGGTTCCATCATGCAAACCTGCTCTTGCCCTTCCCCTATGTAATGGGTGTGTGGGCGGCGCTGGTGTCCGGCATCCTATTCATCGGCTTCTACTCCTGGCGCACGGCAGAGGAAGCGCGGCGCATGGCCGAGGCGTTGGCGGCCGCCGAGATGGTGCTCGCCCGCGAGCAGAAACTGTCGGCACTCGACGGGCTGGCGGCAGCCGCGGCTCATGGGCTCGGCACGCCGCTTGCGACCATCGCGGTCGTCACCAAGGAGCTGATGCGCGACGCCAAACCCGCCGATCCCCATTTCGATGACGTGGTCCTGCTGCGGGCACAGGCCGAACGCTGCCGCGAGATCCTGGCCGAGCTTGCCGGGCGCGGCGAGCAGCTCGACATCATCGTGTCGCGGCTCCCGGTGAGCCACCTGATCGAGGAGGTGGTGTCACCGCATCGGTTGGTCGCGGGGCCGATCGAGGTCACGACCGGTCCCGCCCGGGGCGTAGTGCCGGGCAGCCCGCCGGCGCAGGAGCCCGTGGCCCAGCGCAATCCGGGCGTGCTCTATGGGCTCGGCAATCTCGTGGAGAACGCCGTCGACTTTGCCGCCAACAAGGTAGAGGTCGACGCGCGCTGGTCGGGGGACGAGGTCAGAATAGTCATTGCCGACGACGGCGCGGGTTTTCCGCCTTATGTGCTGGAGCAGCTAGGCGAGCCCTTCGTCACGACGCGGCCAGGCCAGAACTGGCGGCAGGAGGAACGCGACGAGCATATCGGTATGGGCCTTGGCTTCTTCATCGCCAAGACGCTGCTCGAGCGTTCCGGCGCGAGGCTCGAGCTTGCCAATAAGGCGCAACCCTCGGGCGGTGCCGTGGTCACGGTGATTTGGCCGCGGGCGAAGTTCGAGCAGGTGCCGGAGACGGCCGAGTTCAGGCCGGAGCCGGCTCTCTGACGAGGCCATCACATTAAATTCAGTTAATCATGGCAGGCCGGAAAGCGGCGCGCTCGATCCTTGCGGGAGCATCGCGACTGTGGCAGAGAAACGGCCCGCCGCAAGGACTTCATCATGGCAACACGAGGTGGCAACGTCTCGCTTGAGGGTCGCCTCCCGCCACGGACCCCTACTTTGGTATCCTTGCTGGGGGGTGAAAAAGCGCCTAGCTCTACGGCATTGCGCCGAAGGGCTACTCAAAAGAACCCTTCTATCGAATGGGAGTTTACGCCTCGGGGTTGGGCGAGAGCAGCGCCATCAGGAGAGCTCGGGAAATGGAAGCACAACAGATTTCGCCCACGCCACTGAGCAGCCTTGGCGTGCCGGACGACAATACGCTTTTGATCGTCGATGACGATCGCGCCTTCCTCGCGCGGCTTGCCCGGGCCATGGAGACGCGCGGCTTCGAAGTCGAGGCGGCAGCCTCGGTCGCGGAGGGGTTGTCGTCGCTTCGGCGCCGGCCTCCGGCCTTTGCCGTGGTCGATATGCGTCTCGACGACGGCAACGGCATCGACGTGATCGCGGCGCTGAAAGACGTGCGTCCCGAGGCGCGCGCCGTGGTGCTCACGGGCTACGGCAATATCGCCACCGCCGTCACCGCGGTGAAGCTCGGCGCCGTCGATTATCTCGCCAAGCCCGCCGACGCCGACGACGTGTATAACGCGCTTGTCGCTTCCACGACCGCCAAGGCGCCGCCGCCGGAGAACCCGATGTCGGCCGACCGGGTGCGCTGGGAACACATTCAGCGGGTCTATGAGCTTTGCGGCCGCAACGTCTCGGAGACGGCGCGCCGGCTCAACATGCATCGCCGCACGCTGCAGCGCATCCTCGCCAAGCGCGCCCCGAAATAGGAATCCTCATGCTGAGGAGCCGCCGAAGGCGGCGTCTCGAAGCATCGAGACGGGCGCGTACCGCGCCTCCCTCAGGGTGAGGGACCCCTAAAACTCCAGCCAGCAGCCGGGGTCGAGGTGGCGCTGAAGCCTCAGCGCCGCGGCGCGGGCGAAGCACAGCATCATCGCCTTGCGGCGCGCGGCCGAGAGCCGCTCCTCGACGGGCTCACGCATCAGCTCGGCACCGTAGCGGTCGGCAAGGATGAGCCCGGCGGGGACGGGGATGACCTCGCGTGGGAAGTCCGAGGCCACGGCAAAATACAGGCGGTCGCAATAGGAGAGATAGTCCTGCCACTTGGCATCGCTGCGGTAATCGAGAAGGCAGGACTTGATCTCGACGATGTGGACATCGCCGCCCGGCGACAGGGCGACCACGTCGGCGCGCCGGCCGTTGGCCAGGGAAAGCTCGGTGACCACCGAATGGCCGCGCGCGCGGAAGGCCCGGCACACGCCGCGCTGCAGCTCGGCGGCGACCTCCGATTGCCGTCCGTCGAAGGGCAGGAGCGGGTCTGTCTGATCGGTATCGGTTTCCAGCATTGAAGACTCCAGCGAAATCAAATCCCCTCACAGAGTTGTGCATGGTTAAGCATTTCGCGTGGCGGAACAAGGTGGTAAATCTCGCGTTGGGTGCAGGGCATGAAGTCGGCTCGGCGGATCCGGGCTTTCTTCGAGCAACAGGGCAGCCCCGAGCCGAGGGAGTGATGATGAGCCTCAGGAACGCCGCCCTCGCCAAGCCCAAGCGACAGATCGATGCGGAACTGTCCTCCTTACGGGATCGCCTGATCGAGACGAGGGCGTTCTCCACAGCGCT
>DASYIU010000169.1:0-6430 GCA_035997285.1 Methyloceanibacter sp.
GGAGGCTCTCTGCCGAAGAAGCCTATCAACAAGTGTTGGGCGAAGTGATTGATGAACTTTTGCAGCATCCTGACTATCGGGAGACGGGCGCTATTCCCGGACCAGTGGTTCGCGAGCGTCTTAAGGAGCGCTGGCTTGACATAGAGGAGGGCTTTGAAGAGCTCTGGCTCATTCCCACCGCAGAGGTGCCGCTGACAAATCTCGTGCGTGAGGACATCACCGACGAGGCTAGCCTCCCCATGCGCGTGACCGCCTGGACGCCGTGCTTCCGCGCCGAGGCGGGCGCCGCCGGCAAAGACACACGCGGAATGATCCGCCAGCATCAATTCAACAAGGTCGAGCTCGTCTCCATCACCACCCCCGAGCAGTCGGCGGAAGAGCACGAGCGAATGACAACTTGCGCCGAGACCGTGTTGAAACGACTCGAAATTCCTTATCGCACGGTGGTGCTGTCCACCGGCGACATGGGCTTCGCCGCGCAGAAGACTTACGACATCGAGGTGTGGCTGCCGGGGCAGGGGATGTATCGCGAGATTTCCTCCTGCTCGAACTGCGGTGACTTCCAGGCCCGCCGTATGAACGCGCGCTTCAAAGCCAAGGGCGCCAAGGAGACGCGCTTCGTGCATACGCTGAACGGCTCAGGCGTAGCGGTCGGCCGCGCGCTGATCGCGGTCCTGGAGAACTATCAGGAGGCTGACGGCAGCGTGCGCGTGCCCGAGGCTCTGAAACCCTATATGGGCGGCCTCACCAAGATCGCGCCCCCGACCGAAGCGCGATAGTCTTCAGGACAGCGCCCAAGAATCGTCAGATACTTGGGAAACCGCCTCGCAAGGGGGGTGGATTCAGCCATGGCATCCGCGCAAGACCAGATCGGTCTGATCATGCAGCTCAGGCGTCGCGGCATCCGCGACAACAAGGTGCTTCGCGCCATCGAGCGGGTGCCACGCGAGCTGTTCGTCGACGAGGCCTTCGCCGATCACGCCTATCAGGACATCGCGCTCCCCATCGAATGCGGGCAGACCATCTCGCAGCCCTTCGTCGTCGCCTTCATGACGGAGAGGCTGGAACTCGACGAGCGCCATAAGATCCTCGAGATCGGCACCGGCTCGGGCTACCAGGCGGCGGTGCTGTCGCATCTTTGCCGCCGGGTCTATACCGTCGAGCGCTGGCGGGAGCTGCAGAAATCCGCCGAGCGGCGCTTCGCCAGGCTCAACATCACCAATGTCACCACCATCATCGGCGACGGCTGGCTCGGCTGGCCGCCGCAGGCGCCCTTCGACCGCATCATCGTCACGGCGGCGGCGCACGAGGCCCCGCCGGCGCTGCTCGATCAGCTCAAAGTGGGCGGCCGCATGATCATCCCTTTGGGCGAGACGCGCGATGCGCAGCAGCTCGTGCAGATCGACAAGACCGAGGAAGGCTTCGCCGAGAAGCCTCTGCTCGCGGTCCGTTTCGTGCCGCTCGTGCATGGCCGGGCAGGGGTCGGCGCGCGTCAGCCAAAGGCAGCGCGCGGCGCGAGGTCGGAAGACGCCTAAGCCCTTGTTTGGCGAATCCTTTCGGCCCCCTCGCGAAGAGTCTTAACAGCTTGTTAACCCATCGCGCGCTTAACTCGCGGTGCGGGTTTTTCGGGGGTGGAAGAGGGAATGCGACAGGCGGCGTTCTGGTCGAGCTATGGCCGCTTCGCCTGTGGACTCCTGGCAGTAGCGGGCGTGGCGCTCGCCGTCTCCGGCTGTAGCTCATCGTCGCGCTTCAGCTTCCCGTCCTTCTCTCTCGCCGACTCCTCCGACAGCAGCAGCGCCGATCTGACCGAGACTTCGTCAGTCCCGATTCCGCCGGAGTCGGTCTACAACGCCGGGGGATCGCAACCGGGCGCGCGAATTGCGCGGACCAGTCTGCCGCCGCCCGCCTCCTACACGCCGCGACCGACCGCCAACTACTCGCCCGCGCCGAACGCTCGACTGAAGGCGCAGCAGGCGAATTACGGCCCGCAAAGTGAGCCGCGCGCCGAGCCTTCGGTCATGGGTGGCGTGGCTTCGGGCCGCCACGTCAAGGTCGCCAAAGGCGATACGCTCTCCGTCCTGTCGCGCCGCTATGGCGTGCCGGTCGAGGGGATCATGAGCGCTAACAATCTCGCCGATGGTCGCCTCCATATCGGCCAGGACCTGATCATCCCCGGCGCCGGATCGAAAGGGGTCGAGGCGGCTGCTTCCTCCGCGCCGGAGTCGAACTACAAGGTGCAGAAGGGCGACACGCCTCATGTCATCGCCGACAAGCTCGGCGTCGACGAGAAGGCGCTCCTCGCGCGGAACAAGCTTCGTGCCGACAAGCTGCAGATCGGCCAGGTGCTGGTGATCCCGCGCAAGGGCGCAGGGCCGGTCGTGGCCGCGAAGGGCACCAAGTCAGCGACGCCCGACGTGCATGTGGTCAAGACGACCACCATCCCCGCGCCCGGAGGCACCTCTCTTGCTGAAGAGGAATCTCGGCCGGGCGGCAAGTCGGCCGATGCCAAGCCTGCCAAGTCTGCCAAGCCTGACAAGAAACCGGAAGCTTCGGCGAACGACGTCGCCGCCTCTCCTGAGATCACCGGCGAGGGGAGCCCGCGGGTCGCAAGCAACGATCGGTTGCCGACGCCCGAGCCCATGTCGGGCAACAGCTTCCGCTGGCCGGTGAAGGGCCGCGTCATCTCCGAGTTCGGCACCAAGCCTGACGGCGGGCACAATGACGGCATCGACGTCGCGGTCCCGCAAGGAACCTCGGTGAAGGCCGCCGAGAACGGCGTCGTCGCTTACGCCGGCAACGAGCTCAAGGGCTATGGCAATCTCATCTTGATCAGGCACGCCAATAACTGGGTGTCGGCCTACGCCCACAACGATGAGATCCTGGTCAAGCGCGGCGACAAAGTCCGCCGCGGCCAGATCATCGCCAAGGCCGGAGCCACCGGCTCGGTCAGCCAGCCGCAGGTGCATTTCGAGCTGCGCAAGGGCTCGCGGCCGGTCGATCCCACCAAATTCATGAGCGACCAGGCGGCCAGCGCCGATTAACAGCGGGCTGCAGGTGATGCCTCATGCTGAGGAGCGCCCGAAGGGGCGTCTCGAAGCATGGGCCACCCTTCGAGACGGCCGCTTGAAGCGGCGGCGTCAGGGTGAGGCCGCAAGTGAGGATGCTCTAAAGCGCCTTTTCCAGCCGGCCGGCGAGGTCCTGGATATATTGCCAGGCGACGCGGCCCGAGCGGCTGCCGCGTCCAAGCGCCCAAGCAAGCGCCTCCTCTTTCAGCACGCTATCCTCGATGTCGAGGCGGTAATGCCCGGCATAGGGCCGCACCATTCGAGATAGTCGTCCTGGCTGCAATTGTGGAAGCCGATCCACAGCCCGAAGCGATCCGACAGCGAGAGCTTCTCCTCGACGGCCTCGCCAGGGTTGATGGCGGTCGAGCGCTCGTTGTCCACCATGTCCCGCGGCATGAGATGCCGGCGGTTGGAGGTCGCATAGAGGAGGACGTTGGGCGGCCGGCCCTCGATGCCGCCTTCGAGCACCGCCTTCAGCGACTTGTAGGAGGTGTCCGCCGCCTCGAAGGAGAGATCGTCGCAGAAGAGGATGAAGCGGTGGCCGGGCTCGCCGCGCAAATGGCTGAGGAGGCGCGGCAGAGAGGCGATGTCCTCGCGATGGATCTCGACGAGCTTCAGCCCACCGACCTCGCCATGCACGGCCTTGACCAGAGAGCTCTTGCCCATGCCCCGCGCGCCCCACAGGAGCGCGTTGTTGGCGGGAAGGCCGAGGGCGAAGCGCTTCGTATTGGCAAGGAGCGTGTCGCGCATCCGGCCGATGCCCTTCAAGAGCGCAAGCGGCAGGCGATTGACGTCCTCGATGGGGCGAAAGTCTTCCGTCTCGGCCTGCCAAACGAAGGCGTCGTGGCCTTCGAAGTCGGGCGTATCCGCCTCGCGTGGGGAAAGACGCTCGATCGCCCGGGCAATCCGTTCGATAAGCCCCGAAATCGGCTCCTGAAAGTTCATGTCGCGCCCGTTGCAAAGGCGATTGAGGTGGCTATAGTCGCGCCACCTTCGCGAGATAGGGGCCCGGTCGGAAGACCAATAGGGCCCTATGGCCGAGGGCGGCCATCCTTAAGCCAAGCAAAGGACAGGAGCAATGACCGGTATCGCCTACGCTCAAGCCGCCCCAGGCGCCTTCGACTACCTGAATAGCCTGATCGTCCCGACCATGCTAATCATCGGGATCATGTATTTCCTGATGATCCGGCCGCAACAGAAGCGGCTCAAGGACCATCAGGCGATGGTCGCCGCCGTCCGCCGCGGCGATACGGTAGTGACCTCCGGCGGCATCATCGGCAAGGTGACGAAGGCTGACGACCAAGAGCTGCAGGTGGAAATCGCCGAAGGGGTCAAGATCAAGGTCGTGCGCTCCACGGTCTCCGAGGTGCGCGGCAAGGGGGAGGCCGCTCCGGCTGCGAAGGCCAAGGCCACGGAATGAAACCCTTCAAGTTCAATAGCCTCGACCGATAGCCTGATCTGGAGTTGCAAGAGCGGCCATGCTGCATTTTCAAAGATGGAAGTTGATCTTGGTGTTCGGCATCGTCGTCGCCGGCATCCTGTTTGCGCTTCCGAACGTGTTTCCCGCCGCGACCATGGCGCGCATGCCAAGCTGGCTTCCCCATAAGCAGGTCAATCTCGGCCTCGATCTCCAGGGCGGCGCGCACCTCCTCTACCAGCTCGACGAGAAAGAGATGGCCGAGGATTGGCTCAACACCATTCGCGGTGACGTGCGCGAGACGCTGCGCCGCGCCCATGTCGGTTATACCGATCTTACGCAAGACGCCGCCACGCGCAGCGTCTCGGTGAAAATCCGCGACGCCGCCGAGATGGACAACGCCTACACCGAACTGAAGAAGCTGGCGCAGCCGGTGGGCGGCAGTGTGTTTGCGGGCTTCTCCGGCTACGATATCGACGTCGCTCGCCAAGGCGACAACGCGGTCAGCCTGACCCTCACCGATGTTGGCATGACCCACCGCATGGGGTCTGCCATCCAGGCTTCGATCGAAACGATCAGGCGGCGCGTCGACGCCTTCGGCACCACCGAGCCGAGCATCCAGCGCGAAGGCCGCGACCGCGTTCTCGTGCAGGTCCCTGGCATCTCCGATGTCGAGCGCCTGAAGAAGTTGATCGGCGAGACCGGCAAGCTCGAATTCAAGCTGGTCGACCCCTCGGCCAACGCGGTGCAGGTGGCCGAGACCAAGCAGATTCCTCCCGGCGATGAGCTGGTCTATTCCGCCGGTGCGCCCAAGGGCTCGCCCGAGGGCACGGCGCCGATACCCTATGTGCTCAAGAGCCAGGTCTTGGTGAGCGGCGCCAGTCTGGTCGACGCCCAGCCCGGGTTTGATTCCCGCTCCGGCGAGCCGGTGGTGACGTTCCGGTTCGATGCCGCCGGCGCCACGCGCTTCGGCAAGGTGACGCAGGAGAATGTGGGTCTGCCGTTCGCCATCGTCCTCGACAACAAGGTGATCTCGGCGCCGGTCATTCGCGAGCCGATCCTCGGCGGCACTGGCCAGATCAGCGGCAATTTCACCGTGCAGCAGGCCAACGATCTCTCCGTGCTGCTCCGGTCCGGCTCGCTACCCGCCAAGCTCACCGTCATCGAGGAGCGCACGGTTGGCGCCAGCCTCGGCGCCGACTCGATCGCCTCCGGCAAGAAGGCGGCGCTTATGGGGTTAGCCCTGGTGATGATCTTCATGTTGGTGGGTTACGGCCTGTTCGGCCTGTTTGCCAACCTTGCGCTCCTTATCAACATCGCATTGATCTTCGGCGTGCTGTCGCTGATGGGAGCAACACTGACCCTGCCCGGCATCGCCGGCATCGTGCTCACCATCGGTATCGCGGTCGACGCCAACGTCCTCATCAACGAGCGCATCCGCGAGGAGATCAGGCAGGGCAAATCGCCCTTTGCCGCGGTCGATACGGGCTATTCGCGGGCGCTTATCACCATCGTTGACTCCAACGTGACGACGCTGATCGCAGTGCTGGTTCTGTTCTGGCTCGGCTCGGGACCGGTGCGGGGGTTCGCGGTAACGCTGACCGTCGGCATCATCGCTTCGATGTTCACTGCCGTGACTGTCACCCGACTCATGGTCGCCTATTGGCTGCGTTGGACGCGGCCGCAGCTCATACCGATTTAAGGAATACCCATATGTTCAGAGGCATCCATTTCATCCCTCCCGACACCAAGATCGATTTCGTCGGGATGCGGACGATCACCTGGATCATTTCCGCGCTCTTGACCGTCGTCCCCTTGATTCTCGTCGCGACCATGGGGCTGAACATGGGCATCGATTTCGAGGGTGGGACGCTGATCGAGATTAAGACCAAGGAAAGCCCGGCCAACCTCGCCGACATTCGCAGCAAGGTCAGCGGCTTGGGATTAG